>USKS01000072.1 GCA_900555345.1 uncultured Eubacteriales bacterium | reverse complement strand
TGGGCTCGGAGATGTGTATAAGAGACAGAGATCGAGAAGGTGCGCATGCAGGAAGAAAAGCTTGACCGCCCCGCGCTTATAAAAGAAGCGTGGGAATCAAAATATACAGTAGCAGTGAGGCAGTTTGACGATGAAAGATGACAGACTGAGCGAAGCAAGATATGCCCTGCGCGGGCACGTGCGCTGCGCCGTGTGCAGACCCGACGGCTCACTCCACGAATCGGAGGACAGAGGCGTTCTGCCCATGCTTTTGTGGCTTGACGAGGACCGCGATTTTCTGCGCGGAGCCTCCGTCGCCGACAAGATCGTCGGCAGAGCGGCAGCCATGCTTATGGTGTACGGCGGTGTTTCGGAAGTATACGCTTCCGTCATAAGCCGCGGCGCTCTTGATTATCTTCAGGAGCACGGCGTAAACGTAAGCTATACAAACACCTGCATCGCGATTTCAAACCGCCGCGGCGACGGCATCTGCCCCATGGAACGGGCAGTTGCGCCCGTGAGCGACCCCGAAAAGGCTTTCGAGGTACTTAAAGAAAAGTGCCTCGGACACAAGGAATGACCCTCGGGCCAGAATAGTACAGTTAAAAACGGGGCAGCGCCGCAAAACGCGCCGCCCCGAATGCTGTCCGCAAAGGGCAGATATAAAAAAAAGAAAACTATTGCCGCAGAAATGCGAAAACGGCACACCGCCGTTTGGAAAGGAACCTTTATGGTATACGACAAGGGACAGGGCGAGGACAAGAACTGGATACTCGCCGAGGGAGATTTTGACACGGAGTATCTCGCGAAATGCGAGTCCGTAATGTGTCAGGGCAACGGATATATGTGCGTCCGCGCCGCGCAGGAGGAGATCTGCTCCGACAACATCGGCAGATACACTCTTGTGGCAGGCACATTCGACAAGCTGCCCGAGGACGCCTGCAACGAGCTTGCGAACAGCGCCGATTTTACGGCTATGACCATCGAGATAAACGGCGAGCGCGTTACCCCCGAGGGACGCCTGCCCGGTACATATGAAAGAGAGCTCAACCTGCGCACCGGTCTTCTCTGCCGCAAATATGTGTGGGTCGCCTCCGACAAAAGTGAATACAGACTTTCGTTTGAGCGCGTAGTATCTCTCAAAGACAAGCATCTTACCGTTTCCGCGGTTTCCGTACACTCTCTCGGAGAGAATTCGGCAAATGTCAAAATTATTACGGGCATAGACGGCGACACCATCAAGAAAGCCGATCATTTTAAGGCAGTTAACGCTTCGTTTGACGACGGAGTTATGCTGGTAAGCGCCGAAACACAGCAGTCCGGCATCCTGTTTACCACTGCCTCCTCCGTGACCATCAACGCGGAGTGCAATGTCAAGACCGAAGCGAAAGGTAGATCGGCAATTGCCGAAATTGAATTCGAGCTGCCCGCGGGCCGCAACGTTATCCTTGAAAAGCGCAGTGTTGTATATACAAACCGCGACAGAGAGCGCGACGGCTGCAGCCTGTTCTGCCTTGAGGACACCGCGCGGCGCGAGCTGCTCAAAGCAGAGGAAAAGTCCTTTGACGAGATCGCGGACGAAAGCGCCGCTGAATGGAAAGAGCGCATCTGGGATGAGCGCGACGTGCTTATCGACAGCGAAAACGACACCGATCAGCTCGCGATACGCTTTGCGATCTACCACCTCACCGTAATGGCGCCCGTGCATGACAACCGCATGAATATCGGTGCAAAGGGTCTCTCCGGCCCCGGATACTACGGCCACGCGTTCTGGGATACGGAAAACTATATGCTTCCCTTCTTCATCTTCACGGCTCCTTGGGAGGCGCGCAGCCTTTGCGAATACCGCTATAACAGCATAGAGGCGGCACGCAGATACGCCCGCGAAGCAGGCTGCGAGGGTGCCAGATATCCCTGGGAGGCAGCATGGATCACCGACGGCGAGTGCACGCCCACATGGTGCGACACCGGCGATCTTGAGCTGCACATCACCTCCGACGTTGCCTTCGGCGCCTATTACTATTACATGGTGACCGGCGATGAGGACTTTATGGACCGTTCGGGATATGAGCTTATACTTGACTGCGCAAAGTTCTGGGCTACAAAAGTGGAATACAACAAAGAGCTTGACCGCTACGAGATAAACGACGTTATCGGCCCCAACGAGTACAAGGCTCACGTCAACAACAACGCATACACTAACTATCTTGCCCACAGCCTTATGAAGCTGGCTATGGAGTACACCGAAAAGCTCAGAAGCGAGAAGCCCGATGTTTTCGAGCGCCTCAACAAGCTTCTGGAGCTTGACAGATTCATGCCCATCTGGAAAGACAGATGCGAAAAGATCTATCTGCCCCGAGAGAACGCGGACGGCATCATCCCCGAGGACGATACGTTCCTCACCCTGCCCGATCCCACCGTGCCGGAGTACAGCGCCTCTACCGACCCCGGCATACGCGAGAGACTTCAGAAAACAGGATATATGACAGTGCAGCTTTGCAAGCAGGCGGACGTTGTTGCCCTTCTGTTCATGATGGAGGACCTTTTCAGCGCGGAGTGCAAGAAAAAGAACTTCTACTACTACGAGCATCACTGCCTGCACGACTCCAGCCTTTCTCTTGCAACCTTCTCCT
The DNA here is from genome assembly GCA_900555345.1 of uncultured Eubacteriales bacterium. The sequence continues at coordinate 4,414 of USKS01000072.1, read as the reverse complement.
CCCTTGCTGCCGATCTGCATGAGGATGACATGGCATACGCGCTGTTTGAGCGTGCGACCATGATAGATATGTGCGACTGGGCAAAGTCCTCCGACGCGGGTATGCACGCGGCATCCCTCGGCGGTATGTGGCAGTGCTGCGTATTCGGCTTCGGCGGCGTGAGACGCTACGGCGACGAGCTTCGCATACAGCCCAACCTGCCCAAGGAGTGGAACAGCGTAAGCTTCTGCATCTGGTGGCAGGGACAGCGACTTTCCGTTACGGCGACCCACGAGTACCTCTCCATTGAAAACCTTACCGGCACGGCAGACGTTCAGTTTTTGCATGACGGCGAGCTTTGCAGCGTAGGCGACGGCATTACAATAAAGCTCTGACTTGTTTTTCACTCTCCCGCGGGGCGGCTGCCCCGCGGGAGAGTACACATAATGCGGCAGAAATACCCCGCCGCACGCGAAAGGATATATATAAATGAAAACAAAAGCACTGATATTCGATCTCGACGGAGTTATCACCGACACCGCGCAGTATCACATTGAGGCATGGAAAATGCTTGCCGACTCTCTCGGCTTCAAGTTTACAAAAGAGGACAACGAGCGTCTCAAGGGTGTCTCCCGCATGGATTCCTTCAATATTATACTTGAGATAAACAATGCCCTCGACCGCTACACCGAAGAGGAAAAAGAGGCGTTCTGCAAGCAGAAGAACGACAACTATGTCAGCCTTATAAAAAAGGTCACTCCGGCGGATATACTCCCCGGAATTTCAAAGTTCATGAGCGACGCAAAAGCCGCGGGGCTCAAGTGCGCGGTCGCGTCAGTTTCAAAAAACGCCCCCGCCGTGCTCACAAGTCTCGGACTCATGGATGAGTTTGACTACATTGCGGACGCAAAAAAGATCAGCCGCTCAAAGCCCGACCCCGAGATATTCACCGTCTGCGCTCAGTCTCTCGGATTTGAGGGCAGCGAGTGCATCGGCATAGAGGACTCTCAGGCGGGCATTGAGGCGATACATGCCGCAGGCATGAAGTCCATCGGCATAAACGTTGCAGTTACAAGCCTTCATCCCGACATATGTCTTTCAAGCACCGCGGAGCTCGACTTTGCGTCAATGGTAGACTGACGAAACCTATATCATACGGCACGCTCCCGCACCTTGCTCGCAAGGTGCGGGCTTTTTATTGGCATGAAACGCGCACACAGCGCGCAGGATATCCCCTGTGCATGGCAGTCCCGTTAAAAGTCTTGCCCTGTATCGGCATCACTGAGCCTATTCGTACACCCCCGCATATGGGTCAGCCGCAGTTTGGCACTCAGCACTCGTGTTTACAAAAAATTCACATTTAATATGCTATTTATTATTGATTTTCCCCCTTAATGGTGGTACATTTATATCATAAGTTAGCACTTAATAGATGCGAGTGCTAAAAATCAAAGGAGTGAGTAAAGTGAAACCGGACGACGGATCTTTGAGCGAGCGCAAAAAAATGATCCTCAAGGCTATCATCGACGCTCACATTGAAAACGGTGAGCCTGTGGGATCAAAGTACCTGACCCAGGGCGGCAAATTTTCATACTCCTCCGCAACAATCCGCAACGAAATGGCGGAGCTTGAGGCAATGGGATACCTTGAGCAGCCCCACACCTCGGCGGGCCGCGTGCCCAGCGAGGCAGGCTACCGATTCTACGTCGACAGCCTCGTAGACCGCTACCGCATGACTCAGGCAGAAGCGGAAAAGCTTAAAAGCGCCCTGAGGGAGAAACAGGCCGAGCTTGACGGTATACTTGATACCGCAATGAAGCTTGCGGCATCCATGACGAACTACACCGCCCTTGCAGTGCGCCCGAGGATCTCCTCAATGACCGTCAGAAAATTCGAGCTTGTGCCCGTTGACGAAAGCAGCATGGTGCTGGTCATGGTCACGGCGGGCGGAGCGGTCAGAACGCAGAATATCGTGTCCCGCCGTCCCGTCGGCGAGGAAGCGCTGAAAAAGCTCGCGAACCTTCTTAACATTCGGCTTGCGGGGCTCAGTGCCGATCAGTTCACACTGCCTATTCTGATGGAGATAGAAAGCGCCATGGGCGATGATGCTTTTCTTGTGGATCCGGTCGTAAAAAGCATCTGCCAGACCATAAGCGCCACATCGGGCGGCGAGATCAAGATAGACGGCGTAAACAGGCTTCTGTCCTATCCCGAATTTTACGATATCGGCAGGCTGCGCGAAATGATCGCCATGTTCGAGCGAAAAGACGAGCTGCTTTCCCTTATTTCCGGCGACACGGCGCCCATGATGCCCGCAGGTCAGCCGGACGACGGAGTGCACGTTTACATCGGCAGCGAAAACCCGGTCATAGTAATGGATAATTCCACGCTGGTGTTCAAGCCGGTAAAGCGTGACGGCAAGACAGTCGGCGCTTTAGGCGTTATAGGTCCCACGCGAATGAACTACACAAAAGTAATTTCAATGATAGATAATATCACAGACAGCATAAGCGATGTTCTCGACGCTCCGAAGGAGAACACAAACGGAGGTAAAGATGGATAATAACAGCGAAGCAAAAAAGAAAGACGAGACCTTGCATGCCGCCGCAGAGACCGATGAAAAAGAAGTAAAAGAAGAAAAAGCTCAGGACGGCGCAAAGAAAGATAAGAAATCGGCAGATAAAGAGCTGAAAAAGCTGAAAAGCCACATCACGCATCTTGAAAACGAGCTTAAAAACGCCAAAAGCGAAGCGGAAAGCGCAAACGACAAATATCTCAGAGTGTGCGCCGAATACGATAATTTCAGAAAGCGTTCTCAGAAAGAGCGCGAAGGCATATACGCCGACGCTGCGGCTGACAGTCTGAAAGAGCTTCTGCCTCTTATAGACAACCTTGAGCGGGCAACACAGTATACAAACCCCGAAAAGGTGGCGGAAGGCGTTGAGATGGTTCTCTCCACCCTGCCGGCAGTCTTTGAAAAGCTGAAGGTATCCTCCTTCGGCGAGGCGGGAGAAACCTTCGACCCCAATCTTCACAACGCGGTAATGCACGTTGAGGACAGCGAAAAGGGCGAGGGCGAGATCACGGACGTGTTCCAGAAGGGCTACAAGATCGGCGACAAGGTAGTCCGCTACGCAATGGTAAAAGTTGCAAACTGACGCCGAACATAATCATTCAAACCAAGCTAAAAAATAAATTATATATATCCGGAGGAAAACAAAATGGCTAAAATCATAGGTATAGATCTGGGTACGACAAACTCCTGCGTAGCAGTATACGAGGGCGGCGAGCCCACAGTCATCCCCAATCCCGAAGGTGCGAGAACGACACCTTCCGTAGTAGCATTTTCAAAAACAGGCGAGCGTATGGTAGGTCAGGTCGCAAAGCGTCAGGCCATCACCAACCCCGACAGGACCGTCATGAGCATAAAGCGTCACATGGGCTCAAACTACCGTGTTGACATCGACGGCAAGAGCTACACCCCCCAGGAAATTTCCGCAATGATCCTGCAGAAGCTGAAATCCGACGCGGAAGCATTCCTCGGCTGCCCCGTAACTCAGGCGGTCATCACCGTTCCCGCTTACTTCTCCGACGCACAGCGTCAGGCAACAAAGGACGCGGGCAAGATAGCGGGCCTTGAGGTCCTCAGGATCATCAACGAGCCTACCGCAGCCGCACTTGCGTACGGCGTTGACAAGGATAAAGATCAGAAGGTCATGATATATGACCTCGGCGGCGGTACATTCGATGTATCCCTGCTTGAGATCAGCGACGACGGCGTATTTGAGGTTCTCGCAACCGCCGGCAACAACAAGCTGGGCGGCGATGACTTCGACCAGCGCATAATCGACTGGATAGCAGAGCAGTTCAAGGCTGAAAACAATATAGATCTGCGCCAGGATAAGATGGCTCTTCAGAGACTGAAAGAGGCTGCCGAAAAAGCAAAGATCGAGCTTTCCGGCATGGCAAGCACCAACATTAACCTGCCCTTCATCACGGCTGACGCAACAGGTCCTAAGCACTTTGATGCAACCCTTACCCGCGCAAAGTTCGACGAGATCACCGCAGACCTTGTTGAAAAGACGGTCGGCCCCATGAAGCAGGCTCTGTCCGATGCAAACCTCAGCGCTTCTCAGATAGACAAGGTGCTGCTCGTCGGCGGCTCTACAAGAATTCCCGCCGTTCAGGAGGCAGTTAAGAACTTCACAGGCAAAGAGCCCTTCAAGGGCATCAACCCCGATGAGTGCGTCGCTATCGGCGCGGCTATTCAGGGCGGCGTTCTCGGCGGCGATGTCAAGGATCTGCTGCTTCTGGATGTAACTCCTCTGTCCCTCGGTATCGAGACTCTCGGCGGAGTATTCAACCGCATCATCGACAGAAACACCACCATCCCCGTAAAGAAGAGCCAGGTATACTCCACCGCGGCAGACGGTCA
>USKS01000071.1 GCA_900555345.1 uncultured Eubacteriales bacterium | reverse complement strand
TCCGGGCGTTTGCTCCGCGACAACGCAGTTGTCGCTTCATGCGAACGAAGTGAGCTCTTCGAAAAAATTATACCGCCGGGGAGAGTTAAATTAATAGATGAGCTATTATGAAAGAAAGTATTGAATGTAACTAAAAAAGTAAAAAGCACATCAATAAACTGTTGGCGCAGTAAACTAATATGCTTTTCGACAGAATATGCTATAACATATTCAAGTGGCATTGATATGGTAGCATATTTCTGTCCCTTTGTCAATCCGTCCGGCAAAAAATTTTGCCCGCCCGGATAGGTTTTTGCTTTGGGCAAAGCAAGAAAGGGACATAATTATGTCTATTAAAAATTGCACACGTAGTGGGTGCAAAGATGTTTTTCACGCATTTTTAGTTAAAAATGCGCGGTTTGATACCGAACTTGAAATCCCATGTATCAAGCCTGAGAATAAAATTCCTCTGAAGCTTATCCCATTTTCAAAATCAGTCGGTGGAACAGACCATAGCTGCTTTGTTCATTTTTATGAAGATGATGTAAGTTTTGAACGATTATGGAATAATCCGCAAAGGTATCTACCGATTCTAAAAAAGTACAAAGGAGTTATTACTCCGGATTTCAGTTTGTACCGCGATATGCCGCTTGTAATGCAACAGTGGAATACTTACCGAAACCGTGCAATTGGCTGTTGGCTGCAGGATAACGGAATTCCGACAATTACAAATGTGCGGTGGGGAGATGAAAGGACTTTTCCGTTTTGTTGTGCCGGCGCACCGAAAAACAGCATTATTGCAATCGGTTCTCACGGATGTATCAAGCTTTTGTAGGAGAGACCGTATTTTATAAACGGACTTGATTATTCGGTCAAGACTTTACAACCGAAAAGTATAATCATTTACGGAACAGCACCCGATTATATCTTCGATAAATATCGTAAGCAGGGTATCGAGATTCTGCAATTTGACAGCACATTTATGCAAACTCATCGAAAGTCAGGTGATGCCTGATGGGTGGAGGATTGCTTGGCGGCTTTGGCAATGGCACAAAAGGTATTCAAGATGCTCAAACTCAATCATTGATTGGAGAACTTGAAAAAAGCGGAGTAAATATTACAAAGGAAGATATAATCTTTGTTGCAAAAGATGCAACCGGTCAAACGGTTTGGCTTGAAAATGGAAATGGATCTGCCGGTTTGAAGCACATTCTCGACGGAAACGGAAAATCTCCCGGACATGCTGCAGATTTTGAAAGAGCATTTGGCATATCCAGGAATCAAATTCCATCGTTTTTGAACGATGTTGTTTCAAATGGCAGAATCATTTCGAACGAATTAAAGAGAATTAATGGGCGTGATGGTTTTGAAAGGATATATTACTATGATGGCAAGCATTATGTCCTAACGGGTATAGGCACAAACGGATTTATAGTTACTGCTTATCCGATAGAATACGGAGGTTAATAAATGTTAAAAATCAGACTTATGAACGAATACTTACACGGTCCTATTTGGGTGCTTAATTCTGAGGGAATTTCCGTGTGGAAATGTCCCATAGTTGAGCAAGACCATATTTTGCGCGAATTAAACAAAAGAGCAATGGAGATGTTCAACTCCTATTACGAATTCAATTCGCACGATGCTCCTTGTTGGTTTAATGCCGAAAAAGAAAAGGCAGAAAAGGATTCTATGCTTAATTTGATTTCACAAATTAAAGCCCGTTTGGAAGAGATCGACGACGGCAATTTTATTATCGAAGATTTGGAAACAGAAAGGTTAAAGAATTTGTAAACTACAACCTATACAAATCAAGTATAGTATTGTAAGCACTAACCGGAGGCAAAAAGCTTTTCTGAAGCGCGCCTTCGGTGCATGAAGAGCCAAGCACTGCAGCACCTCACGGACAATTCCGGGCGTTTGCTCCGCGACAACGCAGTTGTCGCTTCATGCGAACGAAGTGAGCGCTTCATGGAAGCCGACGGGCTTCCGCTTCATATTTGCGCAGCAAATGCTTCATTTTTCAAAGCGAAAAAACAAGGCAGCCGAACGGCTGCCTTGTTTTTCTCTTATACTTCTTTCCTCACGCCTTCGCGCCGTCAAGCACCTTTTCTATAGCGGCGGCCCTCACGCACAGGCAAAGCACTTCGATCGCGCTTGTGAGATCCTCAAACGACGGATATGTGGGCGCAATTCTCAGATGTCTGTCGCGGGGGTCGATACCGTAGGGGTACGACGCGCCGACCTTTGTAAGCTTTACACCCGTATCGGCGCAAAGCTCATACACGCGGCGGGCACAGCCGTCCGGCACGGCAAGATCGAGAAAATATCCGCCGCGGGGCTCTGTCCACTCGGCGATGCCGGTGAGATTTGCGCGGAACGCCGCGATGACCGCCTCAAAACGGGGGCGTATCAGATCGGCATGCTTTTTCATGTGTCTGCGGACGCCGTCGGCATCCTTAAAGAACTTCACATGGCGCATCTGATTTATCTTGTCAAAGCCTATCGTCTGCGCGGACAGTATGGGCTTTATCTGCGCTATATTGTTCTCGCTTGCAGCCATAATAGCAACGCCGCTGCCCGGGAAGGTTATCTTCGACGTTGACGCAAAGAAGAACACGTTATCTTCGGTGCCGTACTTTTCGCACGCCTTGAAAATATCCTTCAGCGGAACGGTCTCGTCGCAGAATTCGTGCACCGCATATGCGTTATCCCAGAAAATTCTGAAATCGGGCGCCGCGGGACGAAGCGCCGCAAAGCGGTCCACTGTCTCATCGGAATATGTATATCCCTCGGGGTTCGAAAACTTCGGAACGCACCATATTCCCTTCACCGACGGGTCGCTCTCAACATATTTCTGCACGGTGTCCATATCGGGGCCGTCGGGCGTCATCTCAACGGGGATCATCTCAATGCCCATTGCCTCGCATATGGCAAAATGTCTGTCATAGCCGGGGCTGGGGCACAGAAACTTTATTTTACCCTGGCGGCACCATGGCTCTTTTCCGCCGTATACGCCGAAAAGCATGGCGCGGGCAACCGTGTCAAACATTATATTGAGCGAAGAGTTGCCCTCGACTATAAGCCTCGCCTCGGGGATGCCCAAAAGCTCGGAAAACAGGCGTTTTGCCTCGGGGATACCGTCCAGTACACCGTAATTACGGCAGTCAAGTCCGCCCTCGGAGCGGCAGCCCTCGGAATCGTGTATAACCCCGAGCATTCCCTCGGAAATGGCAAGCTGGTCTTTGCTGGGCTTGCCTCTTGTTATATCAAGGTCAATACTCTTTGCTTTCCATGCGGCAAGCTGCGCTCTGACATCCTCAAGCTCGCCGGAAAGCTCGGCTCTGCTTTTGTTTTCATATTTGTTCATGACAAAATACCTTTCCCTTCCCGCCGGAGGCGGTTCTGCGTATTTTGAATAATCTTTATGTGCGAAATTCAAATAAACTCCGCGCGCAAACTGTATTATACTACTTTATTTTCAAAAATGCAAGAGCGGCGCAAAAAACTTTTATTTTTTCTTTATTTTTGACTGTATTGAATTATCGCGGCGCAGGTGATACAATATTATTATAACGACAGTTTCGGGAGGATTATATGATACCTCTTATATCAGCCGCCGCAGTGACAGTCGGCTTATGGATATGTTACGCGGTCTTTCTGCACCGCGCGCATGATGCAGCACAGGCGTCTCTTGCGGCAAAATGCTGCATTGTCGCGGCGATCCTCGGCACGGCAGCATTCTGCGCCGACACCGCGGTATTCTATACAAATCTTTCAAAAATCGTTGACAAGGCAAGCGCCGACACCGCAAGCGCGGATTTTTTGCTGTTTATAAAGATCGACCTCGGTATAATTGCGGCAGCGATAGTTCTTCTGCTCATATTTGCGGCGGCAAGCCCGCGCATGCAGGTAATGCGCAGCGCTGCCGCCTGCCTATGGTCTCTCATAGTGCTTATGCTGACATATGCCGCAGCAGCGGTCACCTCAGGCGGAAACGTCGCGTCGTACTGCATTACGGCGGCGGGAATATCCTCCGTATTTATGCTGTTCTTTGCCGCAGCTGCAGACGCCGCCGTGCTGAAACGGCAGCTTTTGCGCAATGCCTCCTTTGCCGAGGCTCGCCGTACCGCGGCAAGACACCGCCGCGAGCGCCGTGCCGTGTCGGAAGCGGCGCGAAAAAAGAGAAAACAAATCAAAAGCGGGACAAAATAAGCCGCGCGCTCAGCGTGCTGCGGCGTGCTGAACCGCACGGCTGCGCGAAGATCGCCGAAAGGGATGCCTGCCTCAAGGCAGCAAACGCGGCGTTATCGCACCCGCGTTGTACAGCGCCTTATTTTTATATGAAAGCGGTGCTGCTCCTTACGCTCTCTCATTTACTCAAGCATGCTCTCAAACGGATATTTACGCAAAAAGCGGCTGGCATGTCCGAGATGCCCGCCGCTTTTTTCCGCCGTCCCCGAAAGTCGGCAAGCCGCGTCGTCGGGATCTCTCACGGCTTCTCCGCGTGCGCCGTCATCAGTCCCTCAATTTCCTCCGCGGTGAGCAGACGCCACTCGCCCTCGCCGAGCGTCGGATCAAGCGTTAGATTTGCGAATGCGGTTCTCTGCAGATATACGATCGACGAGCCTACAGCCTGAAACATGCGCTTTATCTGATGAAATTTGCCCTCCGTGAGGGTTATATGTCCGCTTCGCCCTTCCTCATCGTATTCAACACGGCATTTTTTCGTCACATAGCCGCCGATGTCAATACCCGCCTCAAGCTTTTTCGCTTCGTCATCTCCTATAGGCGGGTCACACCTGAAGAAATACGTTTTTTCGGCATGGCGGCGGGGGCTGAGCAGCTCATGGGCAAGAGGACCGTTATTCGTTATGAGCAAAAGTCCCACCGTATCTATATCAAGCCTGCCGCATGGGAACATATCCATTTTTGAAAACTCCTCGGGCAGAAGCGCCATGACCGTATGACCGCCCTTCTCCGTTGAGCTTATATATCCGCGGGGCTTGTTGAGCATTGCATACGTGTACTGCTCACGCCGCACCTCGCTGCCGCAATACACGACGCGCGCAGTGTTTTCGTCTATATGAACAGACGCGTCGCGCACGGCGGCGCCGTTTACGCTGACCTTGCCCGCACGTGCCGCTTTCGCTATCTCGCGGCGGCTGGCAATGCCCGTATCAGCTATGTACTTATCCAGTCTCAAAGCACGCTCTCCTCCGATTTTACAATGCTTTTTCTTATTTTATCATATGCCCCTCTGTTTTTCAAGGCTTGCCGTGCAATACTCCGTTTTGCCGCGGAGCCGAGAGGCAGTATGGCATGAGGCGCACGCCGCATAATACCGCCACCGGCGGAAAAACTTTTGATACGGCGCTCTCGGGATGTTGACTTTTGCGCCGTTTGGTGTTATATTCTTCTTAGCGTCTTTTTTCATGTGAGGTAGAAATGGGTAACAAAGTAAGCAAAGGAAAAAAAGTTGCAAGCTTTCTCTACACTGTGTTTATTCTTCTGTTGGGAAACGCCATGTATGCGCTTGCCGTAATACTGTTTATCCGACCCTCGGGTCTTGTCATGGGCGGAGTTACCGGCGTATCGCTTCTTGTAGAGCATTTCTACCCGAAGATCGAAATATCTTATTTTATACTGGCGGTAAACGTACTGCTGTATATTATGGGTGCTTTTGTGCTCGGCAAGCACTTTATCATTACAACCGGTGCTTCTACGATACTGTATCCCGCATTCGTCAACCTTTTTGAGCGGGTTTTCCGCAACTTTGACATATCAAAGTATAATATGCCGCCCACAGACAATATGCTGCTTTACGCCATGGTAGCGGGACTGCTCATCGGCGTTGCCGTAGGGCTTGAGGTACGTCACGGCGCCTCTACCGGCGGCTCGGATATACCGCCGCTTGTCCTAAATAAACTGACAGGCGTGCCCGTTGGTGTAGGCATGCTCATGGTGGACGGAGCTATAATCCTTGCCCAGTTTATCGCGTACAAGGATCTCTCCCGTGTGCTGTACGGCGTTATTATGGTCATCATATATTCTTATGTGATAAATCAGGTGACGGTTATGGGCAGCGGATCGGTTGAAATATCCGTCATATCCGATCAGTACAATGAGATCCGTGCAACAATTATGGCAGAGACCGGGCGCGGCATCACGCTTCTTTCCGGCCGAAAGGGTATGACAGGCGAGAGATGCAAAATGGTCATGACCGTTGTTTCCACCCGTCAGCTGGCAAGAGTTAAAAAGATAATTCAGTCCATTGATCCCTCAGCGTTTATGATTATCTCAAGCGTGAGCGAAGTCAACGGCAACGGTTTCTCCTTCTCCAAAGGAGACAAAAAGCTTGACAAATCGGAGCTTTTGAAGTAAACTGTTTATTCGGGAGACCGGGCTGCCGCGCTTTGTTGCGCCGAAAGGTATCAGAGTGAGGAAAGTCCGGGCATCGCAGGGCAGGATAACGGATAACGTCCGCCGAGGGAAACCTCCGGGAAAGTGCAACAGAAATAGACCGCCGCCCTCGGGCGGTAAGGATGGAAAGGCGAGGTAAGAGCTCACCGGCACGACAGGCAACTGTGTGCAAATGTAAACCCTATCCGATGCAACACCGTATGCAGAGCGGCTTTTCGCCGGCGTTTGCCCGACGCTTCTCTGCGGGTGGCTGGAGACAGGCAGCAATGCTTGTTCGAGACAGATGGCAGTCACGGCTTTGCCGTACAGAACCCGGCTTACAGGCCTGCTATTTTTTTATTTTACACTAAACAGGAAAGCTGTTGCCGAACTGTTTAAAATATAGTTTGATTAAACCAGATTGAAATGAAATCGATACGTGAGATTTACAATATCGGATACGGACCGTCTTCCAGTCATACGATGGGACCGAGCCGTGCTGCCGGATTATTTTTGGAAAAGAACCCCGGAGCAGAAAAGTTCAGGGTCACACTTTACGGAAGTTTGGCGCTGACGGGGAAAGGCCATGGTACAGACAGTGCTATTCTGAAGGTTATAGACCGTCCCGATGCTGTAGAGATCGTTTGGAAACCGGATATCAGTCTGCCCCGCCATCCCAATGGGATGTTGTTCGAGGCTTTTGTACAAGGGAATAC
>USKS01000070.1 GCA_900555345.1 uncultured Eubacteriales bacterium | reverse complement strand
TAAAACAAAAGGGGAACGGTCTCCCGTCCCCCCATATCAACACAAATATTTACTTCGTCACGCATTCGCTGATGGAGCGGGTTTTGACCTCCTCCATAAGCTTTTCTTCAAACGCGGCAAGGGGCATCGTGCCCAGGTCGCCGCCCTTGCGGCTGCGCACGGCAACAACGTTGTTTTCAACTTCCTTGTCGCCTATTATCAGCATGTAAGGTATGCGCTGCATCTGCGCCTCGCGAATCTTGAAGCCTATCTTTTCGTTGCGCAGGTCCGTCTCCACGCGGATGCCCAGCTTATCAAGGCTGTCGGCAATCTGCTTTGCGGCCTCATGCGTGCGGTCTGTCATTGCAAGCACCTTAACCTGCACAGGAGCAAGCCAGGTGGGGAATGCGCCGGCAAAATGCTCTGTTATAACGCCTATGAAGCGCTCTATGCTGCCCAGCACCACGCGGTGAATCATAACGGGGCGGTGCTTTTCGCCGTCCGCGCCAACGTATTCAAGGTCGAACCGCTCGGGCATCTGCATATCCAGCTGTATCGTGCCGCACTGCCATGTGCGTCCAAGCGAATCGGAAAGGTGGAAGTCCAGCTTCGGGCCGTAGAACGCGCCGTCGCCTTCGTTGACTACGTAATTAAGGTGGAGCTCGTCGAGAGCTTCCTTCAGTCCGTTTGTAGCAGTCTCCCAATCCTTTTCGTCGCCGATGTGATCCTCGGGCATTGTGGAAAGCTCGACATGATATTTGAATCCGAAAAGGTTGTAAACTTCGTCTATAAGGCGTACAACGCCCTTGATCTCGTCGGTGATCTGGTCTTCCGTCATGAAAATGTGCGCATCGTCCTGAGTAAAGCAGCGCACGCGCATAAGTCCGTGCAGCTCGCCGCTCTTTTCGTGACGGTGTACAAGACCCAGCTCGCCTATTCTCATGGGGAGATCACGGTACGAGCGGGGCTCGGATTTATAAACCAGCATACCGCCGGGACAGTTCATGGGCTTTACGGCAAATTCCGTTCCGTCGATGACGGTGGTGTACATATTCTGCTTGTAGTGATCCCAGTGGCCGGAGGTCTCCCACAGGTGGCGGTTGAGCATTATAGGCGTGGATACCTCAACGTAGCCTTCTCTTGTGTGTATTTCTCTCCAGTAGTCGATAAGCGCGTTCTTGACTATCATGCCGTTGGGCAGGAAGAAAGGAAATCCGGGACCCTCCTCGCTCATCATAAACAGACCCATTTCGCGGCCGAGCTTTCTGTGGTCGCGCTTTTTGGCCTCCTCCATGCGGGTGAGGTATTCTTCAAGATCGGCTTTGGAGGCAAACGCCGTTCCGTATATACGGGTGAGCATTTTATTTTTTTCGCTGCCGCGCCAGTATGCGCCCGCAACGCTTGTGAGCTTGAAAGACTTTACGGCAGAGGTGTACGTGACGTGAGGGCCTGCGCAAAGATCCACGAATTCGCCCTGGCGGTAGAAGGAAAGCTCCTCATCCTCGGGCAGATCGTTTATAAGCTCTATCTTGTAGGGCTCTCCGCGCTCTTCCATAAGCTTCAGAGCCTCGGCGCGGGGAAGAGTGAAACGCTCAAGCTTCAGATTTTCCTTGACGATCTTCTTCATCTCCGCCTCAAGCGCGGCAGGTTCCTCGTCGGAAAAAGGCGTTTCACGGTCAAAATCGTAGTAAAAACCGTCTTTGATAGAGGGACCTATGGCAAGCTTTGTGTCCGGATACAGACGCTTCACTGCCTGCGCAAGAATGTGAGACGCGGTGTGGCGCAGCGCGCCGCGGCCGACCTCGTCCTCGAATGACAGCTCGCTTATGCTGCCGTCGTGCATGATAACTTTCATATATAACCTCCGTGGGCGGAAAAATGAAAAAGCGCCCGAAGCCCGTATGGGCTCAAGGGTGCTTAGCACGGTTCCACCTTGTATTTAACTTATTTTGCCCCTTAACGCGGGAAACGTTGCGCTCATCGCGCACGGCTCGGGAGCGGTCTTCGGCACAGAAACGTACGGCAGCGCTTTCAGCCCGGGCGCAGCCTCTCTTTTTACGGTTTTTAAGTGCTTACTCTTTCCGTCATTGCCTTTACAGAATTATTTTATCACGATTTGCGATTTTGTCAAGTAGCAAATGCAAGGTTTTTCGGCATCGGTATGACAGACAAAAAGCGCGCGGTGACGACATCTTAGAATTCAGCCTTTAAAAAGGCATGCGCAAAGCGGTACGCTTTGCGCATGCCTTGACTTTGTCATTGCCGAACGTACCGCTTGTCCGGTATCTGCCGCCGATATTTCAGTCGGCTGAGTTAAGATTTGTCACGTTTTATTCTGTGGGAGAATAAAGCCCTTGAAGCATTCTCCTCATAAGATATACGTCGTCGTCATCCCATCTGCCGTCATTATTTATATCTGCGGCAAGCTTGGGAAGCATGATGCCCTCAACCATTCGGCGCAGAAGGTTAAGGTCAATGGCATTAACGTCCCCGTCTCCGTTAACGTCACCGACAATCACGAAGTTTTTGTTGAGCGTTACCGAGGCCTGCGGCATTACAAAGCTTATATCCGGGTTTGTGCTGTCGGCAAGCAGATATGTATCGCCTGTCCAATGTGAAAATCTGTATGCCTTACTCCCTACTTTGTAGAAGGCGGCAGAGAGCTGAACGGTATCTCCGGCGGCATGCGATTCAGCGACTCCGTCAACGGTGAGGGTGTACGTGTTCCCGCTGTCATCTGTGTACATTGTCGAAATTCCGATTTTCTGCCGTGCGGTATCGGCGCGATCCGTCAGGGCAGCAGCGTGGGATGCCGGGGCAAATGTTGTCAGTATACAGGTTGCTGCGGCAACGGCGACTACTGACGACACGATTCTTTCGGTAAACTTTTTCATGAGTTTACACCTTCCTTTCTTTTTGTGTCAGTATAATATATGCGTAAATTCGGACTTTTAGAACCAAAATTTGGAAATATTTCAAAAATTTAATAAAAAATCCTGCCGGCAGACAATTTTCTTTTTGAAACGGGCACGAAATGCGGCAAAAATCTTTCTGCCTCAGCGCTTTGCGTAAGGCGGCGTGCTCTGTTGACAGCGCGCTCCGTAAAGTATATAATGTAGAAAAATACTGATACACGGGGCATACTATGACTTGCGGGAAAAATGTAAATATAAGAAAAGCCCGTCCGGAGGACGCTGAAAACATACTCAGCCTTTTGAAAATAATGGGCGGCGAGACTGATAATCTGACATTCGGCGCCGCAGGGATACCGCTCAGCGTGCAGTAGGAGGCGGAGTATCTTGAAGGCCTCGCAGACAGCAAAACAGATCTGTATCTCGTAGCGGAGGCGGACGGCGAGCTTTGCGGCACGGCATGCTATTCGCAGATGAAAAGACGCCGCATGAGCCATCGCGGAGAGATCAGCATAGCGCTCAGAAAGTCTGTCTGGGACTGTCATGTGGGCACTCGCCTTATGGATCGGATATTGGATTTCGCAAAAAACGAATGCCGCGCCGAGATAATTTCGCTGGAGGTGCGCAGCGACAACGCGCGCGCCATAGCGCTTTATAAAAAGTTCGGTTTTGAAACCATCGGCACATTTCCCGGGTTTATGAAGATTGACGGAAAGCTTGCCGACTGCGATATAATGTGTCTTCGCACCGGCATCTCCGACTGACGCAGCGCGGTTCGCTGCGGGCATCATTCCGAAAAACGGAGGATAGTATGAAACAAAAAAAGATCAATAAAAAAGCGGTGATCATAACCGCGGTCCTCGTTCTGGCGGCGGCAGCCGTTGCAGTGCCTCTTGAAAGACGGCTGTTTCAAAAGAGCACGGCAAAGGTCTCCGAAGAGGTCGAAAAAGAGATAGTTTCATACGGTGAAAACGAAAACAGCGACGGCATCGTCGAAAACACCCCCGACCCGTATTTTATATACAAGCAGCCGGGATATAAATACGGCGATGTCGAAACGGTGGAGTATTACTCCGATATAACAAAGACCAAACGCCACGCAAACGTGTTTCTGCCGGCTGATTACGACAAAAACAAGGAGTACCCGGTACTGTATCTTCTGCACGGCTACGGCGGCAGCTACCGTACATGGAAAAACAAAGCTGCGGATATAATCATTCAGAACCTGCACTATTTCGAGAACGGCGCCGAAATGATAGTCGTTTGCCCCGACAGCAACGTTAACAAGGAAGAAAGCGTTGACGGACTCAGCTTCTGGGAGAGTATAGAGCCGTTTGATAAAACGGCGGCGGAGCTTGTAGATAACCTGATGCCGTATATACAAGAGAATTATCCCGTAAAAGAGGGAAGAGAGAATACCGCCGTCGCGGGCAACTCCATGGGCGGGCGCAATGCACTTGCGGCGGCATACACCTATCCTGGGATGTTTGACTATGTGGGTGCGTTTTCATCCGCTTCAGCAGTGGCGGCGGCGAACGGCACCGGAGTTTCCACTCCGCTTGAAAAGCTCTCTCTGCCGGACGGAGTCGCGCCGTTCAGACTGATGTTTCTCTGCGTCGGCAGAAGCGACGACGTCTGCGGCAACGTGTCCTATGAGCTTGACGAATATATGAAGCGCGAAAACATAGACCACATATTCTACGATACCGAGGGCGGACATGAGACGACTGTCTGGCAGAACGCGCTGTACAATTTCGCGAAAAAGCTGTTTGCGGACTGACGGCAAAGTATAAAGAAAAAACCGTTGTGTTTTACACAACGGTTTTTTCTGTGCGGCTTTCACGCTTCGTCCCGCAGAAACGGATATATTTGCGACATAAGATCCTCAAAGCTGTCCCAGTTGTCCGGAAACGCGTTTTCGCCCTCCGTGTGCCGGATCATGCCGTCCCCGTAGTAGATATCGAGCCGCCAGCTGCAGCCGTCCATGACGAAAATATCTTGCGGTCTGTAGCGCGGCTTCCATTTGTCCGTGCGCAAATTATCCAGCTCGGCGAGCCACCTTGCCGAGGTCTCCTCGTCAAAGCTGACTTCAGTATTCGGCGTGTTGTGAAATACGGAGTTGACATCTGCCGTTACGATGCCGCTTTTGACTTCAATATCAATTACCACCCATGTCGCGGCGTGTACCATATAGGTAAAGTGCAGCTGTTTTATCATAATTGTCTCCTTTATATCTTTGGCTAATCAAACATAATATCAGAACGCTCCTGCTTGCAGGCTTGTTTTACTCTTTCGGGAATTACACCAAGAAAATAATCTTCAAGCAGATTCCAACGATCTGCGTTGGTAAAATCGCCTTCATAGAAATATGTAAGCATTTTAACTGAAATCATATGCCTGTCTGCTACTGCTTCTAACAATCTGTTGTTATAATCATACGGAGCATTGATAATATTCTTCAAAGCCTGAATTTGGTTTATATATATGTATAGTTGGCTGTTGGCTCCGCCAATCATTTCAAAGGTGAGAATTCCCATAGATTCAAGGATGCCCAGAATTACGCTGAATTCTTTGATCTGCTTGCCGTGTTTGTTGATAAGATACAGACGACCCTCATTGGTTTCGCTTTCGATTTTGCGCATACCAGATTCGACCCATTGGAAATACGAATTTACTGCGACATTAGACTTATACTTTGTCTTGCCGTCGTTTGTTGTTCTTTCTTGAACAATGGGAGTTGCCGTTTTCGCAAAAATCTTTCTGTATGAGTCCATGGATGCAATAACAACTTCACAAATAGTTTGTGCCTTGTATTTGCTCAATTTGCATGAGAAGGAAAGGGCATTCGCAATCTCTGAGACCGCAGTATATTCACCGGATATAATCTTTTGTCCGATGAAGCCTTTTAAAGAACTCCATATATTTTTAAAAATGCTGGAATAGTCATCACTGTATGTTACCATTACGCACAGTGCAGGGCTCATTGGATACTTTGCCGCAAAGTCCAAGCTCTCACGGGCATTTGTATAAAGAAGATACTTGAATTTTGGGAAAGACAAGGTTTTGTAATCCTTTTGCCAAATTTCGCTCAACATGACACGGCAGATGTGTTTGTCACTGTCAATTTCATTTATGGAATTGCGGTAGTATTGTTTCAGACGACGCTGAACATCGGGGTCAATTGCAAAGAAACCGACAGAAAACATTGGAATCGGCCGAACAGTTATCGGGGAGAAACCGACTTTCGATTCAAAATCTTTCTGGATCAATAGCAGAGCTGTTTTTACTTTATTAATGTTGTTATCTTCATCGCTAATCGGAGTGCCGAAAATGTAAGTGAAATTCTCAGCATCCAAAAGCATGGCATTTCTTTTTTTGGTAAAATCCCTGCGATTGCCATCGTTCATGTTTTGGTGATAGAGTTCGTCAATTTTTTCGAATACCTTGATCAATTGGTATTTTTGAATGGTTGACATGCCATACAAGCGGTTAATGTGCTTAAAGTCATGAGGGTTATAGTAGTAAAGCGCCTCGCCCCTCAAATCTTCCCGCCTTGCAGCACGGCCGATCTCCTGAACATAGTCGCAGACGTTGCCTGTTGGTGCAAAATGAACGACCAGCTCAATATCGTTGATATCAATACCCATGCCGAATGCTTTTGTCGCAAGCATGACCAACTTTTCTTTAGCAAGAAACTTTTCATAGTTTTCTTGTTTAGCGTCCTTGCTGAGAGAACCATGATAAATCGCTATATGCTGAACTTTATGTTTGCTCCTTAGGTATTCGTAGCATCGTTCTATCAGTGCTACTGTAGGGAAATAGATCAAGGTTTTCTTATTGGTAATGATTGCGCGGTGTAGTATAGATTCGATCTGCTCAAACTTATCCAGTTCATACTCGGCACGAGCGCCCTTGACTTTTTTTGGATGATTAACGACAATATCAATGTCCTCGCGTTTTACATATCCCAAGTATGTGATAGGACTAAGCATATGGAGACTGTTGATAGTTTCTGTATACATATCTTCCAGGCCATGATAAATGGCAGTTGCAGTAAATGTGCCGATAACAAAAGAGCGTCCCTTAGTTTTCAACTGCTGCTTTCTAAGCTTTCGGATATGGTCTCCCAAATACCAATAATCGGGACGGAACTGCTTACCCCAGGTAGTGACGATGTGGGCTTCATCGATTACGATCATGCCGATGGTTCTGTTACCGATCAGTTGTTCCACATCACTGCGACTGAGCAAGGTCTCCGGTGAAATAGAGAGGATGTGATATTGTCCGTTGGATACTTTTTCTACAATGT
>USKS01000069.1 GCA_900555345.1 uncultured Eubacteriales bacterium | reverse complement strand
GCGCGCGACCTTATTATAAAATATCCCGAAGCGTTCACCGATTTCGAGATTACGAAAGGCAAAATGGACGACGTATTTCTCGCCGTTACGGGCAAAAAACTCGGCGGAGGTGAAACAAAATGACCGGATTTTCAAAGCTTTGGGCGCGCAACTGCAAGCTGTTTTTCAAGGACCGCGGCGCGTTCTTTTCGGCGCTTATAACGCCTGTGATACTACTCGTGCTGTATGCAACATTTCTCGCAAACGTCTATCGCGACAGCTTTGTTTCGGCAATGCCGCAGGGCTTTAACGTAAGCGACGCGCTTATAAACGGCACTGTCGGCGCGCAGCTTGTCTCTTCTCTTCTGGCGGTCAGCTGCGTCACGGTCTCATTCTGCTCAAATCTTCTGATGATACAGGACAAATGCACGGGCGCTATCCGCGATATAACAGTTTCCCCCGTAAAGAGATCAACTATCTCTCTTGCGTATTTCTGCGCTTCCGCCGCGGTAACGCTTATCGTCACCGTGTCCGCCTTTGCCGTAAGCCTTGCATTTCTTGCCGTCAAAGGCTGGTACCTCAGCTTTCTCGACGTAGTTCTGCTTACGGGCGACATCGTACTGATGACGCTTTTCGGCGTGGCGCTTTCATCCTGCATAAACTTCCCTCTTTCCACAAACGGACAGGCGTCCGCTGTCGGAACAATAGTGAGTGCAGGCTACGGCTTTGTATGCGGCGCGTATATGCCGCTCGCAAGCTTTCCCGAAACGCTGCAAAAGGTGCTGATGTTCCTGCCCGGCACATACGGAACAAGCCTTATCAGGTGCGACTTTATGCGCGGTGTGTTCGAGGAAATGTCCTCCTCGGGCTTCCCCGATGAGGTCGTCGGCATGATACGCGACTCCGTGGACTGCAATCTGTACTTTTTCTCGCATGAAGTATCCGCAGGTGCAAAATACGCCGTTGTTGCGGGCTCGCTGGTGCTGTTCTGCGGTCTCTACGTGCTTCTGAACTGCGCCGCCAAAAAGAAGAAATAAGCTTTCAAGCGCAAAAACGAAAGGAAGAAATATTTAATGCTCAGTATTAAAAACCTAACCAAAACCTACGGCGAAAAAGTCGCCGTCAGCGATCTGTCGCTTCATATAGCCCCCGGAGAGATCTACGGATTTATCGGACACAACGGAGCGGGCAAAACAACGACTCTGCGCTCCTGCGCCGGCATTCTGAAATATGACTCCGGTGAAATATACATAAACGGCATTTCGGTCAAAGATGATCCTCTCGAAGCGAAAAAATGCCTTGCATATATTCCCGACAACCCGGATCTGTATACGTTTATGACAGGCAGAAAATATCTTGACTTTATTGCCGATATATACGGTGTCGGCACGTCGGAGCGTAACCGCAAAATAGAGGACTATGCCGCGCGCTTTGAGATAACGGACGCTCTTTCGCAGCCCATATCCTCATATTCTCACGGAATGAAGCAGAAGCTTGCCATAGTTTCTGCCTGGCTGCACGACCCGAAGCTTATAATCATGGACGAACCCTTTGTGGGTCTTGACCCTAAGGCCTCCCACCTGTTGAAGGGCATGATGCGTGAGCTGTGTCAGGGCGGCGGCGCAATATTCTTCTCAACTCACGTTCTTGAGGTCGCCGAAAAGCTGTGCGACAAGGTCGCGATAATAAAAAGCGGCAAGCTTATCCGTTCGGGCACTATGGAAGAAGTGCGCGGCGACGAGAGCCTTGAGGATGTATTCCTTGAGCTCGAGGACGAAAACGGCAAAGGCAGCTCGGAGGGCTGAGTCCGCCGTCTTTATCTTGTCATATCATACACCAAAAATCCATTGCCGCGCCGCGGCACCCGATCATGAAAGGAGCCGGGATATCCGTGCTTAAATTATTGCTCAAAAAACAGCTGTACGAGCTGTATCGAAGTTTTTTCTATAATCAGAAGAAGGGCAAGATGCGCTCCGTCGCGTCAAGCGTTGCTTTTATCGTACTGTATGTTCTACTGATGGTAGGCGTTCTGGGCGGCTTATTTGCCTATTTTGCGTTCTCCGCTTGCGGTCCCATGACAGAAAGCGGCGCGGGATGGCTGTATTTCGCCGTTTTCGGACTGCTTGCCATCGCCATGGGCACATTCGGCAGCGTATTCAATACCTCCGCCGCGCTGTACAAAGCGGGAGATAACGATCTGCTGCTTTCAATGCCTATACCCGTCGGCTGCATCGTCGCCTCACGTCTTCTCAGCACTTACCTACTGGGGCTCATGTACTCGGGAATAGTCATACTGCCCGTTTCAATTGTGTACATGATCGTTGCGGGAGCAACGGTATACTCCGTTCTCGGCACGATCGTGTCGCTTATAATTGTATCCGCAGTTGTACTTATACTCTCCTGCGTGCTGGGCTGGGTCGTAGCGAAAATAAGCGAAAAGCTGAAAAACAAAAGCATTATAACGGTCATAATTTCCCTTGTCGCCCTCGGCGCGTACTACTTTTTCTACTTCAAGGCAAGCGAGCTTCTGCAAAGCCTTGTTGAAAACGTCAATACCGTTGCAGCCTCAGTCAAAGGCAGCGCATATCCTCTTTACGCTTTCGGCAGAGCCTGCGAGGGCTCGCCCGCTGCCGCCGCCGCGTTCACCGGTGGCTGCGCAGTGCTTATTGCACTCACAATCTATATAATATCAAAAACATTTATATCCACCGCCACCGCCTCCGACGGTGGCACATCGAAAAAAAGCGCAAAAGGCCGCATCCGCGCAGCCTCCGGCTCGCAGAAAAGCCTCGGCACAGCGCTGCTCTCAAAAGAGTTCGGACGGCTTACGCACAGCCCCGGATATATGCTGAACTGCGCCCTCGGCACCGTATTTATTCTCTGCGCCGCAGTGTTCGTATTTATAAAAGGAGCGATCCTTTCCGATATACTGTCTGAGGCATTCGGCACCGCCGGCGCCGCAGTTATATTTGCAGCCGTGATGTGCGCTCTTTCCTCAATGAACGATACAGCAGCGCCCTCTGTCTCCCTTGAAGGAAACACTTTGTGGATACTGCAGTCGCTGCCCGTTGATATGTGCCCCGTACTGCGGGCAAAGCTCAAAGTACAGCTTCTGATAACAAATATCCCCATGCTGCTTTGCAGCATAGCTTCAATAGCGGCTCTGCGCCCCGATCCCGTCTGCGCGCTTATGCTCATCCTGCTGCCGCAGCTTTTCTCCGCGGCGCTTGCAGCTTTCGGACTTGCGATGGGACTAAAAAAGCCCAACCTCAGCTGGACGAACGAAATGATACCCATAAAGCAAAGTATGCCTATTATGCTCGCCCTGTTCGGCGGTTGGATAATGGCAGTCGTGTATGCCGTACTGTACCTGGCAGTCGGACACGTGATAGGCGGCGCGGCATATATGGCAATAGCCTGTGCGGTTTTCGCGGCGATTGCAGTCTTTCTCATTGTATGGATAGAAAGGAAAGGCGCAAAGATACTCGCGCATCTCTCCTGACACTTCGCTCTTTCCGAAGCATCGGAAAATATCAAAAGCCTGCTGTGACATAAGTCACAGCAGGTTTTTTGCCGTTATATAGATCCTAATAGACAGCCCCGGCGAGACGGTTCATGCTTTACCGTGCCATCAGAACGCTACCGCATATAAGACGCTGCAGCATTTCGTCTCTCAGCCCTTTTTGACGGCAAGGCAGTAGTTGACGTGCTCAAAAGCTTTCATATCCGCCCCGACGCTGTCGATAATATCCCTTTGAATATCGTCGGGAGTCATAAACTCGTATATAAGAAAGCCGTGCCGCTCCAGAAGCTTTTCAAGCTCATTATATGAAAACGCCGATCTCATAGGCTCTCCACCCGCGGCTGCCATCATGATCGTATTCTTGACCCGCCGCACGTCCGACGCAAAAAAGCCCTCATCCGGGCAGTCGAATACAAGGGTGCTGCCTTCGGCGCAGATACCGGATAGCTCGGCAAGCGTTTTGTCTATGGCTTCGACCGAAAGATAATATGTCACACCCAGCCACGAGAAAAATGTTTTGCGCGACGTGTCAAAGCCGCCTGCGAGAAGCCGCTCGGTCAGACTGTCCTTTGTAAAGTCCACGGGCACAAAGCTGAGATCGGAAGGTTTCTCCCATCCCGCGCGGGAGACGCGCTCCTTTTTGTCTGCCTGCGTCAGAGGATGATCCGCCTCAAATACCCTGTGCTTTGATATAAAGTCTTTTTCACGGAAAGCGAAAGTGTCAAGTCCTGCTCCGAGGATGACATATTGATCTGTGCCGGTCAGCGCCGCGGTTTTCAGGGAGCGCTCCGTATACGCCGCGCGGCAGAGCGGCGACAGAGCGATATGCGTATTCACGATCTGCCTGAGAAGCTTATCCGGCTCCGCCGAAGGGTCGCACTCGGGCTCAAAAAACCGCGCTCCGCTCAATATATAGTCCTGCACCGCTGCGTATTCTTCATCTGTCATCAGCGACCTTGCAAGGGTGTCACAAAACACGGGGTGCTTCTCGTTCTCCGCGTGATATGCCCGTCCGAATGCGCTCATCAGCGCGGTAATACTGCTTTTGTTATCCATATACTGCTCCTATGCCTCTGTATTTCTGTTTACCGGGATCGGTGCCGCTCCGAAAAGATAATCGTTCACCGTCTCCGCACACTTTCCGAACTCGCCCTCACCGTCCGACAACGTTACCCACGGGCGTCGCTGCAGACCGCACACCTCAGTCCTGCAGCCCCGCCAATGCCAGAAACTTCTTGTCCGACTGGATAGCCTGCGTCAAAAATCTGCCGTCACGGAACAGCGCGTATGTCGTCACCGGCGCGGGCACGCTGCGGGCAGTTTCCTTATCGGTGACGTGAATTACCTTTAGAGGAATGTTGTGCGCTCTCGCAGTCTCCTGCGCTCTCGGCACCCAATAGTATGTATACGGGCACTGGTCGGTGTAGTAGAGTACAAAACCGTCCCTGTCGCCCTCACATGCTGCGGGATGCTTCACGCATTCCTTGAACCGCGGCGGCTGCGCTGCAGCCTTGAGCGGCAGATACATAAGATTTATTCCGCAGTCCGACACGTCAGAAACGGAGAAGCCCTGGTACGCAAGGAATTTCGGATCTGCAAGGAATTCCCGCTTTCGCCCCTCGGCGGACAGAATGCAAAGTCCTTTTCTTCCCTGCGCGCGGGCATCCCGTATGCACTCCGCCAGCAGATCCTTTGAATATCCGTGCCCTTTCATGGCGCCCGAGACCCACAGGCAGTTGATATAAATGTAACCGTCCGCTTCAATAGGCACCCATGCGTTTTCGGCGGGAATGTACTCAATAAAGCATTTGCCCCGTTCTTCGCTGCGGTAGAAGACCAGCCCCTCATCAAAGCGCTCTGTCATCCATTCTTTTTTCGCAGCGCTCTGCTTGCCTGACATGGCGCAGCAGATATGCTCTTTTTCGATATTCTCTTTTGTGATCCTTATGTAGTTCATAATCAAACCTCTTTCTCCTTTATAAATACCACAGTCTGTGCCTTAACGGATATTTTTCCGACTTTAGCGCCGTATTTACTCAACTCCTTTTTATACTTCAAAAAGGAATGGCCAAGCGGCGCCCCCGAAATTTCCGCAATCTTCTCAAACGTCAGCGTGATCCGCGGCTCGCCGCATTCGCCGATATACTTCCAAAGCGCGTCGTATTTGCTCATATGGACTGTTTGTTTCTGAAACCAAGCGCCGCCGCTATGCTGCCCGCGGCTCCCGCCCAAAGCATTGCGGCGCATATCCATTGCCCTACGGCGGCAAATATCACCCCCGCAGGCAGCATAAGAGCCCCCGCCGCCGCAAGCAGACCTACTGCCCTGTTCACCATTTCCCCCTATTCTCCGCATACAAAAAAGACGCCAAGTCAACCTGTATTTTAAGGTTTGGCTCTGCGTCTTTGCGTCCGGCTCGATTTCGTATTTGATTTTTTCGCGCATTACGACCCGCGGCAGCGTCCTTTCACGGTGCGCTCTCAATTGCTGCCCGCGCGACCGGTTATTTTGCAAAAACCGCATCGGCGATATAAGGACCCGCGGCCGACGTTTGGCAGCATGCGCTCGAAATGTGCATTTCAGTATATCATTGCTTATGACCTTTGTCAAGCAATTTAGAATATTTCCAACAAAAGCAGTTTGTTTACGCGGCATTGCAAAGAAGTATTCATCAGACCGAAGCGCAAAAGGCAGACCGTGTTTTTGCGCTCCGGTCTGCCTCTTTATTCAGGCTAAAGAATTCCGCCCGATTCGGTGTTGTCTCTGTCTGCGTGCCGAATGCACGCAGGTTACTTTATATTGCAGTCGCTGCCGCTTTTTGAGCCGCCTGACATTCTGCGTTGCCCGCCGACAGCGTCAGTCGCGGCGCAGCGCCTCTATCGGGCTGAGATTTGCCGCCTTTGCAGCGGGCAGCAGTCCGAACACTATGCCGATAACTGCGGAAAATACAACTGCCGCAAGAGAAGCGGGGATACTTACCGCGACGGGAATACCCATTATGACCGAAACAAGCTTTGCAAGCCCCACGCCGCATATAACGCCTATAATACCGCCGAGAGCCGTCAGCACGGCAGCCTCTGTCAGAAACTGCATTCGTATGCGGCGCTTTTTCGCACCGATAGCTTTTTTCAGACCTATTTCGGCTGTACGCTCCGTAACGGATACCAGCATGATGTTCATAACCCCGATGCCGCCCACGACAAGAGAGATGCCCGCTATCCATACAAGCTGCATGTTGGCAGAGCGGCTCATGCTCTGCAGCTTTTCCGCCTGCTCCAGAAGATTTTCGCTGCGGTAGTCAAAGCCCGACTTATCGTCCTTCACAAGCACGCCCGTCAGCACGTCCGCAGCCGATTTTCCGACCGACGCCATAACGTCGGTATTCGTCACCTTCAGTGCAATATTCTGCGGCTCGTCAAAAGCGTACACAGTCGCCCAAGAGGTTCCGGGCATATATATTGTGCCGGAGGAGCGGTCGGTATACATATAATAGTCGGATATACTTGATATGGTCGGTGTAAAATCCTTTTCGGGCGCAACTACGCCGACAACCGTAAAGCACTCGCCGGAAAGCTCCATATGCTGCCCTACCGGGTCAACGCCCGCAAACAGTCTGCCTGCCGCAGTTTCGTCAACCAAAAGCACCTTGGCTCGTCTGTCATAATCGTTCTTTGTAAAGCCTCTGCCGGACTTTACCGCATAGCCATATACCGAAAAACAGTCTCTGTCCGCACCGACGACCTTACCGTTGAACTGTGTACTGCCGAAATAC
>USKS01000068.1 GCA_900555345.1 uncultured Eubacteriales bacterium | reverse complement strand
GGCTCTCGTGTTTGAACCTGAGACTTCGGCGGCGCTCGGCTTCGGATTCCGTTGCGGCTTTCTCGGACTTCTCCACATGGAGATAATCGAAGAGCGGCTGGAGAGAGAATTCAATCTTGATATAATCACCACAGCGCCCAGCGTTATATATGAGGTCACCAAGCGCGACGGCGAGGTCGTGCACGTTGACAACCCATCCAACTATCCCGCGCCGGATGAAATAGAGTTTGCGGCAGAGCCGGTCGTCAGCGCAAATATCATAACCCCCGCCGAGTATGTGGGCGGCATAATGGACCTTTGCCAGGACAGGCGCGGTACATTTATTGATATGAAGTATATAGACACCGAGCGTGTGGAGCTTCATTACGATCTGCCGCTGAACGAGATCATATACGATTTTTTTGACGCGCTGAAAAGCCGTTCCAAGGGATATGCCTCCCTTGATTACGAAATAAAGGGCTACGAGCCCAGCGAGCTTGTAAAGCTTGACTTTATGCTCAACGGCGACGTTGTGGACGCGCTCACGTTCATCGTCCACAAGGACAAGGCATACGCAAGGGCGAGAAGGATTGCCGAAAAGCTTAAAGAAAATATACCGCGTCAGCTGTTCGAAGTTCCCATTCAGGCGGCGATAGGCTCAAAGATAATTGCGAGAGAGACGGTAAAAGCGCTGCGCAAGGACGTGCTTGCCAAGTGCTACGGCGGCGATATCACAAGAAAGAAAAAGCTTTTGGAAAAGCAAAAGGAAGGCAAAAAGAAAATGCGTCAGCTCGGCAGCGTGCAGGTGTCTCCCGAGGCGTTCATGGCTGTGCTCAAGCTTGATGAGGACTGATATGGAAAAAAGCACGGATAGCAGTCCTGCCGGGACCGCAGAGTATAATTTGCGCGCGCTTGCGGGCAAGCCGTTGATACTTGCGCCGATGGCGGGATTTACTGATCACCCGTTCAGGCTTCTTTGCAGACGTTACGGGGCAGACCGGGCGGTTTCCGAGATGATCTCCGCAAAGGCAATGTGCTTCGGAGACAGAAAGACCGCGCTTTTGTCGCAGATACCTGCGGGGGATGCCCCCATAGCGCTGCAGATCTTCGGTCATGAGCCGGAGACTATGGCAAAAGCGGCTAAAATGCTTGCCGAGGGCAGCTTTGATGGCTGCCGGTACGAAGAAAAGCCCGCTTTTATTGACATAAATATGGGCTGCCCGGTCAAGAAAATCGTGACCTCGGGTGACGGATCGGCGCTCATGCAGTCGCCGGAAACGTGCAGAAAGATAGTTTCCCGCGTGTACGAGGCGCTGTCCGGCACGGGCGTCGGAGTGAGCGTAAAGATCCGCGCGGGCAGAAACGATGCCGAGAAAAACGCCGTGGAGATAGCTTCCGCCTGCGCCGCTGAGGGTGCCGGCGTTGTAACGGTGCACGCCAGAACCCGCGAGCAGATGTACCGCCCGGGTATAGATCTTGATATTATACGCGATGTGCGCCGCACACTGCCGCCGGAGGTAAAGGTTGTCGGCAACGGAGATATTTCATCCGCAGAGGATGCAGCAAAAATGGCGGAGTATACCGGATGCGACGCACTTATGATAGGTCGCGCCGCTCTCGGCGATCCGTGGCTGTTTGAAGAAATAAAGACGGCAGCGGCGGGGAAAGACTTCTGTGCTCCCGACAACGCCGCGCGCATTGAGACCGCAAGAGAATTTGTGCGCGAAATAGTAAAGCTGTACGGTGAGGAAGCGGGAATAAAGCTTTCACGCGGCAGAGCCGCACATTTTATAAAAGGAATGAGAGGCGCACCGGAGGTGCGCGACCTTATGAACCGCGCCGCAACACTTAAAGAGTTTGACGCGGCGCTTTCGTCTCTGATATGAATAAAAGATCCGCAGCGATGCTGCGGATCTTTTTGTGTTCCGAAGTTCAGGCAAGCTCTGCCGCTGCCGCAATGCACTGACCCAGCCGCGCATAGCCGAGTGAGTTCAGATGCGCCTGATCCGCATACATGGGATACGGCGCGCCGTATTCCTTTTCAGGATCGTAATCGGGATTTATCGCCGTGGGCGAGTTCGCGTAGAAGTCCCATGTAAAGCGGTTTATGCCGCTATGCGCCCATGTGTCGCAGAAGGGCAGATTGTAAGAGCGCGCAATGTCGCATATAAGGCGGGACATGGTTTCAAGGCTTCTGCCGCTGCCGCGGGGGAAATCCTCATAGCCGTTGCGGTCCACCCAGTCGTATTTGCCGACGCAGTGCGGCGCGCAGAGCATTATATGGCAGTCCATGTTGCCCGTCTGCTTCATCATCGCGTACAGATGCTCAATGACAAATGCGAACTTGCCGCGCAGGGTGTTATTCTGCGGGTACATGTCGCCTCTCTCACCGTATTCCATGTGCCGCTCGTTGTACGCGCCCAGCAGAATGATCAGATCGGCGCTTCCCACTTCCTCGGCGGAAAGCGGATGAAAATTTCCGTTGCAGCCAGTGTAGGGGTCGTATTTCATGTCCTCGTTCTCGGAGGCGCCGAGCCCCATGACCATGTCGATAAGACCTATGCCGCCGTACGCATGGGTAATGACTTCGGCACCGGTTATACGGGAAAATTCAGCCTGCCATCGCCCGTCGGACGTGATGCTGTCGCCGATGGCAAGAACCTTTTTGCCCGTCCATTTACTTTCCATTATATATTTCACCTTTCAAATTTTCATTTTATAATATATTAGCACAAAAAACGTGCAAATGCAATTGCGCCGGCAATACTGACAAAAAAAGATGCGAATGCGGTCTGCGGGCATGGCAGAGAAAGCTTGTTTTGTGGGAACGAGTTATGTCCCGCCCGTGTGGTGGGACGCGCGATAGCGATAATGATTTGTACCGTCATGATATTTCAATCCACCCGCCCCGTGCGGGGCGGGACTAAATTGATATGATGCGGCACTCGCCCTCTCCCATTTCAATCCACCCGCCCCGTGCGGGGCGGGACGGTACTCCCCATTTCTATTAATATGGATAATAAAATTTCAATCCACCCGCCCCGTGCGGGGCGGGACTATGCCAGTTTGTGTATCCGCATTCGGTACACTCATTTCAATCCACCCGCCCCGTGCGGGGCGGGACTAACCGCACCTGTCGCCTCGCCTGCGCTTTCCTCTGCATTTCAATCCACCCGCCCCGTGCGGGGCGGGACCCATGTACCAAAAGCAAGAGCATATATGCCGTAATTTCAATCCACCCGCCCCGTGCGGGGCGGGATCCGTCGGCATCGCGGTCAATGATATAATCGCGCGATTTCAATCCACCCGCCCCGTGCGGGGCGGGACCTCAAAACGTGATTATCACCCCTGCGGCGGTATATTTCAATCCACCCGCCCCGTGCGGGGCGGGACACGGTATAGCGGCTACGAGTATCAAAGAGGAGATTTTTCAATCCACCCGCCCCGTGCGGGGCGGGACAATAACTACGCCGATTAAGGACTCGCTCAACATTTTTCAATCCACCCGCCCCGTGCGGGGCGGGACACATCAAGATTTGCAATTGTGGAGTCAAAATCGTTTTTCAATCCACCCGCCCCGTGCGGGGCGGGACCGGCGATTTGTCAATAGGTTTTCGAAAATTTCTTTTTTCAATCCACCCGCCCCGTGCGGGGCGGGACCTTTGGTGTTAACGCACAGCGTTAAACATAAATTTTTCAATCCACCCGCCCCGTGCGGGGCGGGACAGCAATAAGTCACAAAATTGCTTTTGCAATTTATTGCACAATATACAATAATGCGCCGGCAAATCCGACGTGGCAGCATATTTTGCAGCCCTGCGGCATTTTTTTCTTTGCTATGCGCATTAAAATTCGGTGCGAAGTCCGCGGGGTATTTCCGGGTGCTTCACCTTCGCACGGTCAGATCATAAGAACATCCTCCGGATTATATCCTGCCTTCACTCCGAAATGCTCTGCTTTTGTTTCGTAGTTATTGCCCAGGTAGTAAAACCTCAGGCTGTCCTTTTCTTCGTCCATTATCGAGCGCAGCTTGTGCTGAAGCTGTTTGCACTGCGCCGCATCCAAAAGACACTCAAACACGGAATTCTGCACGCGCTGCCCGTAATTTACGCACTGCTTTGCAATACGGCGCAGCCGTTTTCTTCCTTCGGAATCCTCAGTATTCACGTCGTATGATATTATAACCATCATGGCGCTGCCTCACTTCCACATGAACGGGGGATAGGCATCGAGATCGCCGCGGAGGTATCGCGACAGAAGCAGCGATTGCGCATATGGGACAAGTCCCCACGGCATTTTCTCGCCGAGATACGGATGCGTTATCGTATCCTTTTTGCGCTCCTGCCAGCTTTTCAAAAACTTTCTGCGCCCGTCTTCGGTCATTAAGACTGCGCCGCCCTCTGTATTCTCAAAGTCATCTGCCTGCATGACATTGTTGTTGATAAGCGTCAGAACGAATCTGTCGGCAAGGCACGGCCGCAGCTCCTCCATAATATCAAGGGCGAGCGAAGTCCTTCCCGGTCGGTCGCGGTGCATAAAGCCCACGTAGGCGTCAAGTCCGACGCTCTCCAGCGCGGACGCGCAGTTTCTTGCCAAGAGGCTGTACGCAAACGAGAGCATAGCGTTGACATTGTCGGTGGGCGGTCTGCGATTGCGGCTTTTGAAAAAGAACGTTTCTTTGTTCCGCAAAATCATATCATCAAATACTTCAAAGTATACAGATGCCGCCGCGCCCTCAAGCCCGCGGACCGAATCTGTTGATTCAGCCTCCGGCACCTGTGACATTATGCCGCGGATCGCCAAGCAGGCGCCGGAGAATTTATCTTCGTCTATACGAAGCCTGTGGTCGCGCTTTGTGCGCTCGATGCTCCATCTGCAGTTATAAAGCTTGCCGAGTATCATATATTTCGCGATGCGGCAGCTGTCGAGGGGATCGTCCGCCGCGCGGTACTGCTCCCTGCGCAGCAGGACGTTCCCGTTCGTGATGCCCGCCGTCCGCGCAAGAAATCTTCCGCTCGGAGAGCAAAAGCTGAGCCCTATGCCGCGATCGGTGCAGGCGCCCATGAGGGCAGGGGACGCTCCTGCGTATGAAAAGCATACGATCTCCTCAAAATTGTGCAAGGGAAACCTGCCTGCTTCCTCTTTGTCGCGCCGAACGACGATATTTTCGCCGTCCAGGGTCAGATATGCGTCCTCGGAGGTTACAAACAGCGTGTTCAGCAAACGTTTCATTGCTCTTCCTCCATATGTTGCCGCAGATAGCTTTCAGCCGACCCGCAGCGCCAAAGTTTCGGCAGGCACAGCTCTTTGAGAGAACAGGCGTTGCACGATTTTGTGGGTCTGACTTTCGGAGTGCTGCCCCGTTTGTAAAGCTCGTGCATCTCAGCCAGGGTGTCTCTCACGTCTTTGCGAAGCTCGGGAGTAAACTCGATTTCAACGCGCCGATGCGTCTCTCCGAAATACAGCGCGCCTTTTTCGATATCGCAGCAAAGCATTTC
The DNA here is from genome assembly GCA_900555345.1 of uncultured Eubacteriales bacterium. Next base: position 1,846 of record USKS01000068.1, on the reverse strand, counting down.
TTCAAGGCACATGGCCTGCCCGCAGAGCTGCAGCTCATTTGCGCCGTCCTCCCGGGGCGCGCCGTGCTTGTACTCAACGGGGTAGGGCTTATACAGTCCGGACTCGTTTGACAGCGGTATCCCGTCGTCGGAAGCGCGAAACTCAACGACATCGCATGAGCCGGACACTCCCAGAGTGGGAGACGCTATAGGCAGGCTGCGCGTGACGATGAGCCCCGCCCGCCTTTCCCGCATATCGGAGTTGTGTGCGTTTTCGTGCATTATCTCTCCGTCTGCGGTGCGGCTGTTTTCCGCCCACAGGTCTTCAATATGTATCAGAGCCCACTGCCTGCGGCAAAAGCGGAAATGCTGTATGCCCGAAAGCTGAAGGTATTCGTCTTCTTTATATGCCATCAATGATCTCCGGCTCAAGTCCGGGCAGCTCATCCAGCGTTATAATATAGTCGTCGACGCTCTCGGGAAGGGCGGTCGCGTCCTTTGCCGTAACATGGACGCTGCGGTGCACTTTTGCGGACGAATACTGACCGTCTTTGCAGTTGTGCTCCCACCAATAAAGTTTTACGACCTCCATGGAACCTTCGGGGCGCGCGGAAGAAGCGTCGTTGACGAACAGCGTACGCAGACATTCCTTTACGATTTCGGCGTCCTCATGCGTAAATCCGGTTTTTTCGGCAAGCTGCACGTTGATGGCGCCCTTGATCTCGTAGAGACCGAAGCGGACAAAGTGCTTTGTACCCATTGTGTCGGATGCTTTTTTGCCGTCCGATTCGCCGTTTACGCTTTTTGTGATCTGCATGGATTCTACTTCCACAGGCGAGATGCTCACTGCCTGATGTATGGAGACGGGGCCGCGGACGCCCACGGAAACGCCTTCCTCGTCTTTGCCCTTGCCTTTGCTCTTGAACGCAAATACCTGACCGAAGCTGCGGACATCCAGCCACTTTTCGCAGGCGATTTTTGCATATTCATCCTTGTCCTTTATACCGCCGATGTTTTTATCCGCGCGCTCACTCAGGCTTTTGAAGCCGTCGTCACAGCGATCGTCGGACTTTACGAATATTTCATTGCCCATATCCTGCATGCGGTTTCTGATCTTGCGCTTTACGCATACGTCCGATATTTCGCCGATGCCGTTGTAATCCGTTCTGGGGCGGTTGCCGTTCAGCGGGTCGCCGTTGCTGTTTGCTTTTGTTACCGAAACCAGTGCCACAAAGTCGATCTTGTTGTTAAGTGCTGTCATTTTTTATTCCTCCTCGGTGTTTTCTTCCGAATTATTTTTAACATAAAATGCGTTTCTCTGAAGCTCGTAGCCCATGAGATAGGTGTCATCCAGCGGTTTGTTCAGCTCTTCCTCGGGAAAATCGCGGAGAATGGCGAATATTTCTCCCACAAGCTTTTCATAGCGACCGGCCGACCGCTCGTCTATGCGGTTGAGGTACGCCTGATGCAGATGACGGTTGATCCGTTCAAAAACGGAGAACGGACACCGGCGGTACTCCGCCATAAACTTAATTGCGTTTGTCTGACGGCTCTCATTTGTTTTGCGATAGTAGTCAAGCTCCGCGCGTTCCATAACGGCAAGAAGTCTGCCGTACTGGAAGCTGCGGTCCTTTCGGCTCAGTTCCCAAGCCATTTCGTTACCTCCTTGTTTTGTGTCATATCTGTATTTTTGAAGTGCGGCGCAGGCTGTATGCAGAATCCTTCTCCATATCGCTTCATCGTATGCCTGTGGCGAAGAAGCGCGGTGTACAAGCGCCTTTACTATATCAACGGGGAATACCCCGCCGCCGATCTTGCAGTCAAGCAGGCGCTGCAGCAGCTGACGCTGGATTTTATCGTCCGTTTC
>USKS01000067.1 GCA_900555345.1 uncultured Eubacteriales bacterium | reverse complement strand
GTATTTTATTGCGGTCTGCGTGACGTCGCCTTCGTCCCGCTCAAAGTACATGCCGATAATTCTTTCGTCTTCCATCATAACCTCGCGGACTGTGCTTAAATGTCATTCATATGTAACGACGTAACATTTATACATTTATGTCGCTTTTATTAAATTATATTATAAAAATTCTGTAATGTCCATATGAGTCAAATAGTTTGTTGACAAAACAAAAAAACTGTACTATAATTATAAGGAACCGAAGCTATCGGTTTATAATTCTCGCGGAAAGGGATGAACATATAATGGGAGATCTCAGAGAAAACTGGAAAGAAACTGGCGTCGGTCTCGGACACGCATTCAAAAATCTCGGCAAGTCCATAGTAAAGTCTGTGAAAGTGGGCGTTGTCAAGGCTGATGAGTGGGCAAACGGCGACGACAATGAAAAGACCGAAGACGCTGCAAACGAGACAAAAGGCGACGGCGTATCGGCTCAGGATACAGAAAAAACCGAATCAGAAGAAAAATAACCAAGGCTTTGAAATCGGAATTGCAGGGCATGTGCCCTGCAATTCTGATGTCAGCGCATTTTGGCCGCATGAGGCGGCAGACGCATTTGCCAAAGCCGAAAGGAAAGTTTATGTACAGAATAGCATATAAAAAAGAGCTTAACCCCACGGTCACGCTCATGGATATAGAAGCACCTCTTGTGGCAAGATCGGCAAAGCCCGGTCAGTTCATAATCCTCCGTGTGGACGAGGAGGGCGAGCGTATCCCGCTCACCGTTGCGGGATGTAACAAAGATGCTGGCACCGTGCGCATTATCTTCCAGCTTGTCGGCTCAACGACGGTAAAGCTGGGCGCAAAAAAGTGCGGTGAATACATACAGGATTTTGCAGGCCCTCTCGGTCGTCCCACCGAGCTTGACGGGCTGAAAAAGGTGTGCGTTGTAGGCGGCGGCGTAGGCTGCGCCATTGCGTTGCCTATTGCCCAGGCGCTGTCTGCGGCGGGGTGCGAGGTGCACTCCGTCGTCGGCTTCAGAAATCGCGATCTTGTTATATTGGAGGATGAATTCCGCGCTGCGTCCCGTAGATTTACTCTTATGACGGACGACGGCAGCGCGGGCAGACAGGGCGTTGTGACCGTTCCGCTCAAAGAGGCTATCGAGGCGGGCGAGGATTACGACGAGGTCATAGCCATAGGACCCCTTGTGATGATGAAATTCGTTGTCGCGACAACGCGCCCGTATAACGTTAAAACCGTTGTTTCCATGAACCCCATAATGATAGACGGAACGGGAATGTGCGGCGGCTGCCGCCTTACAGTCGGCGGCAAAACGAAGTTTGCCTGCGTTGACGGCCCCGATTTTGACGGCTTTGAGGTGGATTTCGACGAAGCTATGGAGCGCGGCGCGGCTTATCGCGATTTTGAGCGCCATGCGTATGAAAAAACCTGCAATCTTTTTAAGGGAGAGGAGAAATAACTACAATGGCAAACATGAACGCAAAACGCTCTCCTATGCCTACGCAGAATCCGGCGGTCAGGGCACATAACTTCAAAGAGGTCGCACTGGGCTACGACGAAAAGACCGCCCTTGAAGAAGCGGCGCGCTGCCTTAACTGCAAAAATATGCCCTGCGTTTCGGGCTGCCCCGTAAAAATACATATCCCCGCGTTTATCGAAAAGGTACGCGAGGGCGATTTTGAGGGCGCTTATCAGATAATTTCCGAGTCGTCAAGCCTGCCTGCCGTTTGCGGCAGAGTATGTCCCCAGGAGAACCAGTGCGAGTCAAAATGCGTGCGTGGCATAAAAGGCGAGTCTGTGGGTATCGGCAGACTGGAGCGCTTCGTTGCGGACTGGCACAATGCAAACAGTACGGCAAAAGTCACGCCCCCGATACAGAACGGACACAAGGTCGCCGTTGTTGGCTCCGGCCCCTCCGGGCTTACCTGCGCGGGCGATCTTGCCCGCCGCGGCTATAAGGTGTGCGTTTTCGAGGCTCTGCATACCGCGGGCGGCGTTCTGGTATACGGTATACCGGAATTCCGTCTTCCCAAAGACATAGTCAAAAAAGAAGTCGACACCCTGCGTGCGCTGGGCGTTGACATTGAAACAAATGTTATAATCGGTAAAACTCTTACCGTGGACGAGCTGCTTGACGACGGCTTTGAAGCCGTGTTTATCGCAAGCGGCGCGGGACTGCCCAGATTTATGGGTATCCCCGGAGAGAGTCTCAAGGGCGTATACTCCGCCAACGAGTATCTGACCCGCAGCAATCTTATGAAGGCCTACAGAGACGATTCCGACACGCCTATTATGAAGGGCGGCAGAGTCGCGGTCGTCGGCGGCGGAAACGTTGCGATGGACGCCGCACGCACGGCGCTTCGTCTCGGTGCCGAAAAAGTCTATATAGTTTACCGCCGCTCTATGGAAGAGCTGCCCGCCCGCCGCGAGGAGGTCGAGCACGCCATGGAGGAGGGCGTTGAATTCATGCTCCTCTGCAATCCCACGAAGATAATCGGTTATGAAAATCCCGACGACAGACGGGACCCGAAAAACGGCAGCGTTATCGGCATGGAGTGCCTGAGGATGGAGCTGGGCGAGCCCGATGAGCGCGGCAGACGAAGCCCCGTTCCCGTAGAGGGCAGCGAGTTTAATATTGACGTCGACTGCGTTATCATGTCTATCGGAACTTCTCCCAACCCGCTCATAAAGACCACAACGGACGGGCTTGAAGTCAACAGGCGCGGCGGTATAGTCGTTGAAGAGGAGACGGGAGCCACGAGCCGTGAGGGTATTTGGGCGGGCGGCGATGCCGTTACCGGTGCCGCGACGGTCATACTTGCCATGGGAGCGGGTAAAACTGCCGCACAGGCAATAGACACCTATATTAAAGAAAAATCGCAGAAGTAATTTAATTGAAACCGTACAGCACCGCAGGGCGGCACGCCGCCATGCGGTGCGTATACTCTGAGGTGTGTTTCGGCGCGTATGTCACGATGCGGCGGCATATACTTGACAATACGGGGAAATTATAGTATCATATGTTGTAAAATCCATGCAGATCAAATGAAATCGGAAAGGACATTATATGAGCGAAGAAACAAAGGAAATTCTGCGCGGCGCTACCGTTGACGGAAAATTTCTTATGTATAAGGATCGCCCGCTTGTAAGAGAGGGAAATACGATCATATACGGCAATGTTGACGATGAGTATGTGCTGCAGCTCATCATCATGACTGAGAAAGAATACAAGGGAACAATGGTGCCCGACAAGATCATTATTCAGATAATGAAAACGGACAAGGATCTGTCCGACGGCGAAAAAATAGTAAAGCAGGAGCTCAAGAGCGGATTGGCAGAGTCTTTTGAACTGGGGCTTATCTGGCTTGAAAGGCTTATAGGCGACTGACATGAATAAACGTCTATTGGCTGTTCTTATTGCCGTTTGCCTTGTTATCGTGGGCATTGCCGTGTTTTTTATTATCAGAAATTCACCGAAAAAGGCAAGCGAGGATACTACTGCCGAAACTGAGGAAACTACAAGAGAACCCGACGTGACAGAGCCTGCGGCTGACAACAGCGAGCCGCAGTACATAAATCCGCTGACCGGGCTCGGCACCGAGACGGACGTGTCAAAGCTGCGTCCCGTGTCGATCATGGTCAACAACATATACCAGAGCCTCCCGCAGGAGGGCGTCTCACAGGCGGATATTCTGTATGAGTGCCTTGCGGAGGGCGGTATCACCCGCCTTATGCTTATCTCCAACGACTATGAAAAGCTTGGGCAGATAGGCAGCGTTCGCAGCGCGAGAGACTACTATATCGACTATGCCGAAAGCTATAACTGCATTTTCATACATGCGGGCGGCAGCGACTACGCATACGATACGTTTGCAAAGCGCGGCACGGATCATATGGACGGAGTCAGAGGCTCTTCCGCTCTGTATTACACTACGGAAACGTTCGTAAGAGACCCCGAGCGGCTGAAAAAGTACAGCTCCGAGCACACGTTGATGGTAAAAAGCGGCGCGGGCATCAAAGCGGGCATTGAGTATATGAAGATACCCGCGGAAAAGGCGGCGGGCTACGAAAAGCCCATGAACTTTGCAAAGTGGGGAACGGATGTATCTCTCAGCGACAAGGCAAACCATGCCAAGGTCGTAATGTCAAGCTATCAGACCGTTGATTATGTATATTCTCCCGCCAACAAGGGGTATCTGAGATACCAGTACAACGGCGAGAGGCATATCGACAGCACAACGGGCGAGCAGCTGTGCTTTCGAAATGTGATAGTTATGTTTACGGAGACGGGTGCTATCCCCAACGATGCGAAGGCACGTATCTGGGTCGGCACGACCGGAGAGGGAAGCGGCTGGTATCTTACCGACGGCGGATATAAGAAGATAATATGGAAAAAAGAGAACCACGATTCTCCCATAACCTACTTCTACGAGGACGGCACCGAGGTCGAACTTAACCGCGGCAAGACGATGATAAACGTTGTTCCGTCGTATAATTCCGGCGACATTGTTTTCGACAACAGCTTTACGGACACTGCGGATTGATAAAACAAATTCAAAAGCAGGACTTTCAAGACAGAAAGTCCTGCTTTTTTCGCGCGTGCGGGTCTTATAAACATAATACCGCCGCTGCCCCATATATATTAGTGTAACATAATATAAAAAGGGGAAATGATATGAAAAAGCTTATATCCCTGTCTCTTGCGCTGCTGCTCTGCGTGTGCTGCGGTATGCGCATGCCCGTAGATACCCGCGCCGTGACTGCCAAGGAAAACGCGCCGTTTGACGTCGCTGCCGAAAGCGCCGTGCTCATGGAAGCAGGTACCGGTAAGGTCCTGTACGCGAAAAACGCGAACGAGGCGCTGCCGCCCGCGTCCGTTACAAAGGTAATGACGCTGCTGCTCGTTATGGAGGCGATCGATTCAAATACGCTGTCCCTTGAGGATACCGTAAGCGTCAGCGAATACGCCGCGTCCATGGGCGGCTCGCAGGTGTTCCTCGAGCCGTTTGAGGAAATGAGCGTTGAGGATATGCTGAAATCCGTTGTGGTGTCAAGCGCTAACGACGCCGCCGTCGCGCTTGCCGAGAAGGTGGGCGGCAGCGAAGAAGCGTTTGTAAAACGAATGAACGAAAAAGCGTTGCTGCTCGGCATGGAGAATACAAATTTTGAAAACGTGACGGGACTTGACGACGACACCGTGAACCATGTTCTGAGCGCTATGGATATCGCACTTGTGTCCCGCGAGCTCATAACAAAACACCCGCTTATACTGAATTACAGTTCCATATGGATGGACACGATACGAAACGGTGCCTTCGGGCTTTCAAACACCAACCGCCTTATCCGCTTTTACAGCGGGGCTACGGGGCTGAAGACCGGTTCGACCTCAAAAGCGGGCTTCTGCATCAGCGCGACAGCCTGCCGCGACGGTATGGACCTTATAGCCGTCATAATGGGCAGCGAAACAAGAGATGCGCGCAACGCCGCGGCAACACAGCTGCTTGATTGGGGATTTGCAAACTACTGCGTATACTGCGACGAGGCGGGCGAGGGAGAAAACGTAAGTGTCGCCGGCGGAGTGAGCCCTGACGTCGGAACGCTTCTGCCCGAGGTGCGCCTGCTTTTGCCGAAGGGCAGTGCCGAAAAGGTAGAAAAGCGGTGTGAATATACAGAGCGCACGGCGGCGCCCGTTCGCCGAGGCGATGTGCTGGGCAGCGTCACATACACGCTTGACGGGGAGACAGTCGCCGAGGAGTACATAACCGCTGAGCGGGATGTTGACAAAATCAGCTTCGGCGGAGTTCTTTTGCGGATATTTGAAAGTTTTCTTTTGTACTGATGCATTTTTTTGCAAAATACGGGTTAATAACGGCGCAAAAATGACAAAATGTATACGGAATTTTCCGATTTCTATTGAAAAAAACAAATGTTTATAGTAATATAATGATTGTGATTTCAAAAGAAAGGTCATGAAAAAATGTCTGTAAAGTTAAATGAAAAATTCATAAAAGATTTTGTGGACGCGGACGCGATCGAAAAGATCGCCCCCGAGGTCGAGGCAGCTCTTGAGACCGTTAAGAGCGGAACGGGCGCGGGAGCGGATTTTCTCGGCTGGTACACCCGCCCCGTTGACTACGACAAGGACGAGTACGCAAGAATAAAGGATGCTGCCGCAAGGATCAGAAAGAACAGCGATGTTCTCATCGTTATCGGCATCGGCGGCTCTTACCTCGGCGCTCGCAGTGCTATTGAGTTTGTAAAGGGCAATATGCATAACGCCACCTGCAAGGACGACCCTCAGGTGTTCTTTGCGGGCAACAGCATTTCCGCCTCCGCTCTCAGCGACCTTCTGAAGGCTTGCGAGGGCAAGGATATTTCTCTCAACGTTGTTTCAAAGTCCGGCACGACTACCGAGCCCGCTGTCGCTTTCCGTATATTCAGAGAGCTTCTTATAAAGAAGTACGGTGAAGAGGGCGCGCGCGAGCGTATATTCTGCACCACCGACAAGTGCCGCGGCAAGCTTAAAGAGTTCAGCGACAAGTGCGGCTATGAGACGTTCGTCGTTCCCGATGATATCGGCGGCAGATACTCCGTTCTTACAGCTGTTGGCCTTCTTCCCATTGCCGTTGCGGGCATTGACATCGACGCAATGATGCAGGGCGCGGCAGACGCTATGGAAGCTTATAAGACTCCTTCTGCAGCCGCAAATGACTGTCTTAGGTACGCCGCGTACAGAAACCTTATGTACAGAGCGGGCAAGACTACAGAAATTCTCGTTTCCTACGAGCCTTCTCTCCAGATGTACTGCGAGTGGTGGAAGCAGCTTTACGGCGAGTCCGAGGGCAAGGACAACAAGGGTCTTTTCCCCGCATCCGTGATTTTCTCCACCGACCTTCACTCTCTCGGTCAGTACATCCAGCAGGGTGTTCGCAACATTTTTGAGACGGTTATCGATATCAAAGAGTCCAATGACAGCGTAAAGGTGCCTTTCGACCCCGAAAACTCCGACGGACTCAACTTCCTTGCAGGCAAGGAAATGAGCGAGATAAACCGCTGCGCAATGAATGCGACTCTCTATGCGCACAACGACGGCGGCGTTCCCAACATAGTGCTTGAGATCCCCGACAGAAGCGCGTATACCTACGGTTATATGTCATACTTCTTCGAGCTTGCGTGCGCTGTTTCCGGTTACACTCTCGGTGTTAATCCCTTTGACCAGCCCGGCGTTGAGGCGTACAAGAAGAATATGTTCGCGCTTCTCGACAAGCCCGATCCGTCTCTTGACGAGCTCAAGGCTACTCTCAAAAAGAGAATGTCTGATAATTGACAAAACTATTGAAAA
>USKS01000066.1 GCA_900555345.1 uncultured Eubacteriales bacterium | reverse complement strand
GATACTCCCGAGATTTATAAAAATTGCCGCAATTCGGCAGCTATTTACTACTTCATGATTATAACAGAGAAAAACGGTAAAATCAAGAGCTTTTGATTATTTTCTGAAATTTTGCCCCCATATATAAAAATATGTAAGCTTGTACGCGGTTTTTAGTCTATTTTTAACTCAAAACGCGGTGAAATCGGCATTTTTTATCCGAAATGCGACGCAAGACCGGCAATAAATTATGCGTTTCCCGCGCCGCATTTGCGATAATATGACTATATTACAGTCCCTCTATGGCGTCTGCCGCCGACTTTACGTAGTCGTTGTCCATAAGCTCGATCGCGCCCTTATCGATAAGCGCCGTGAGTCTGGGATCGAGAGGAATACGGGCAAGCGGCGCTATGCCGTATTTTGCGGCGGTCTCCTCAAGGCGGCTTTTTCCGAATATGTCAATATGCTTTCCGCAGTCGGGACATACGGCATATGACATATTCTCCACAAGTCCCAGGATCGGAATGTTCATAAGCTTTGCCATGTTCACCGCTTTTTCCACTATCATGGAAACAAGGTCCTGCGGCGTTGTTACTATTATGATGCCGTCAAGGGGCAGAGACTGGAACACCGTCAGCGGAACGTCGCCCGTTCCGGGAGGCATATCGACAAACATATAGTCTACGTCGTTCCAGATAACATCCGTCCAGAACTGCTTTACGGCGCCCGCAATGACCGGTCCGCGCCATACTACGGGGCTTGTCTCGTCGCCGAGAAGAAGGTTTACGGACATAAGCTGTATTCCCGTTTTGGTCATATAGGGAAGCATCACTTCGTCTCTTACCTCAACGCCTGCGTCCGCGCCCGCGCCGAACGCCTTCGGTGCGGAGGGACCCGTAATATCCGCGTCAAGCACAGCAACGCCGAAATCTCTGCGGCGCATTTCGACCGCGAGCATGGAGGTCACGATGGATTTGCCCACGCCTCCCTTGCCTGACACCACGCCAATTACATGGCGCACCTCGGACGCGGGATTGAGCTTTTCCTTTTCAATTGCACCGCCGCCCTTGGAGGGGCAGTCTGCTCCGCAGGAGGAGCAATCATGTGTGCATTCGTTGTTTTCGGACATAAATGTCACCTATCCTTTCTTTTATGCACAAAAGCAATGTTTGCTGCGGAATCGCTGTCTCAATGAAGTGCACCGGGGCAGCGCAGCAGCTTTTTGTGTGTTTATTTATAGTATTGAACCGCTTTTCTGCGATATACTTCGGTTTTTCAGTGCGCGCGCCACGGACATTACTCCGATAAGAACGAGCACCGGCAAAAAGCAGACCGCAAGAGATATCCAGCCGGGAAATGCTGTGCCGGAGGCGGAAGCCGACAGTGGGGTGAGCGCTGCCGCGGCGCCTGTAACGACTGCCGCAAACGGCGCGATAAACGCTTTGCCGTATGTGCTGTTTTTGCCGAACAGACCGTTGCCGCCCGCAAATTCCGCCGCCGCGACGGGCATTGCGAGTATACATGAAATATATATGCACGAAAGCATGCCGCCGCTGCTCATTTCAAGCGGCACCGACGCGGCTGAGCATATAAGGCGGGATATAAACGGAACCGCAAAGCTGAGCGCGGCTGTAAGCGCACCGTATAGCGTGGGAAGCAGCACTTCCGCCGCAGTATCCGGCACGGCACCCACGGTGCCGACATATTCCCTGCCGCCTTTTCTTGTGCGGTCATAGGGCACAAAGGCAATTGCCAGCGCAGCGAGAAGATCGATCACAACTCCCCAGAATACAAGCTGCGGCGGGGACAGCAGCATCATGCCCGTAAGGGCTGTGAGCAGCATTATAATAAGCCTTGCCGCATGGGAGACTATGAGATATTTGAGGATATGCCTTATATTGACAAGGGCAAGTCTGCACTTATCCGTAAGGCGCATACACGCGGCAAAGCCGTCCTGCGACGATACGATACCGTCCGCCGCCTGGCGCAGAGCCTGCGGTACGCCGTCACTGCCCGGGGACAGTACGGCAAACGAAACATCCGCCGCCTGCATGCTCCACATATCTTCAACCCCGAAGCCTATGTAGGCGCAGTTACCAGCCTCGCTGCACATTTTAACGTATCTCAGCCGCTCGCGTATGCCGTCGGCGCCGCCGCCCGTGCATACTACGGTAAGGCTGCCCGCCTCAAGAGGCAGGACGTTGGTTTTTTTGCTGTCATCGAAGCCGATGTATGTATCGTTTACGGAGTATATGCCCTCCGCGCGGCAGAAGTAAAGCTCTTCCTCCGCAGCGTCGGCATTTGAGAACAGCACGACCCTGCCGCCGCTTTTTCTGAAGTCGGAAAGTCTTTCAAGCGCTCCCTCGCCGAGCCTCTGCGACACGGCGAAGAATCCCTCAAAGCAAAGATCGCTTTGCAGAACTGACATACGTCTGAGATTATTGTAATGCGAGCGTCTGAAGCCCACGGCGCATACCGTAACTCCGCGCTGCATAAGCCCCGCGGCGAATTCGGATATACGTCTTCTCGCGTCGGCGTCAAGAGGAACTATTTCGTTGCCTATACGCTGTGTTTTGCAAAGGGGCAGAATTTTCGCGACGCTGCCGGACGCGGCAAAGAACATATCGTTTGCCCGCGCGAGCAGAACGTTGTCAAGTCCGCCGGAGTTTTCCTCCCCCGCGGCAACGTGGGATACCACAGTATAGTTCGGATCGTATTTCGCGTCGCCGTTTTCATCCCACAAAGCGCGCACGACGCTGTATGCGAGCACGCCCGTGTGTCTCGTCTTTTTGCCGAACGAGCCTTTGGCAATACTGCCGCGCGGCGACATGCCCGTGCAGTAGCACGCAAGGGAAAGCAGCCTGTACGGAATGCCCGCGCCCTTTGTGCCTATCATAGTAAGCTTTGAATCTTTATAATAAGAATGAAGCGTGTTTTTCCCGCTTTTCATGACTGCGGGAGAGCGCAGAACGAGTATGTCCGCGTTTGCGGCGCATTCAGCCGCGGCAGCGCTTCGCATGACCGCGCCGTCGCTGTCCGGTCTGAGAGCCGCAGCCCATGCCACGGCGCCCACAGCGCCGAGATATTCGCTGAGGCAGGCAGCCGCCATCGCGACGGCGGGAACAAATGCCTCGGCAAGAGTTTTATGTCCGACGGCAACGCCTGCCGCCGTTATTACAAGGGATGCCGCCGTAAGGCTCAGGCTGCATATGCGGCTCCAGTCCGCAAGCTTTGCAAGCACGGGAACATCGTCGCCGCCCGAAAGCACCACTTCGCCCTCGCGCGCGCAGACAAGCGTATCCCTGCCGGTCGCCACGGCGATGCCGACGGCAAAGCCGCTGATAACGGCACTTGTTGCGTAAAGCATATTCGAGCGCATGGTCACGGGCACTTCGCCGCCTATGGCAACAGGCTCGGAATTTTTGGAGACTATGCCGTCGTTATCGGTGACCGTTCCCTCCGACACAAGCAGGTTATCCGCCGCCGTAAGGCGTATATCACACGGAACGGTATCTCCCGTATCCAGAATTATAACATCTCCCGGGGCTATCATGTCGGCGGGGATGCTTCTGACGCTTCCGCCCCGAACGACTCGCGCCCGCGGCAGCGCCTCGGCAGCATTTTTCTCAAGCTTTCGCTGCGCCCATATGTACGCGCCTATCCTTGCCGCTCTGCATGCAAAAAGCATTATGCAGACAAGGACAGCTCCCAGTGCGCCGTCAAATACGGCGCCCGTGATAACTGCGGCGATGAGCAATACGGTGGTAAATTCCATAAAGCTTTTTGCCGCGTATTTTTTAACGCTTGTGCCTTTCAGACGCCAAACGGTATTCTTTTTCCGTCTGAGCCGCCGCGCGGCCTCAGCCTCCGACAGACCGGTGGCAGTATCGCTGTGCAGAACCTTTTCAAGCTCCGCATTTGTCATCCGGTGCCAGTTTCTTGTATGCTGTTCCATATGGAAAAGCTCCGCCTTTCCGGGCAGCGCCCGCTTATATTGCGGCGATGATCAGCCCGCTGCCGTCGGCATCGACGGTGACCGCGCTGACACTTCCGTGGGCTGCCACGATTTTTTCGGCAATCTTATCCTCAATTGCAGTCTGTATAAAGCGGCGCATATTTCTCGCGCCGAACTTTGCGGAATACGATTCGTCGGCAATGCGCTCCGCTGCCGCGTCCGTATAGGTAAGGCTTATAAAGCGCGCGGAAAGCGCCTCTTTCAGATCGGAAAGCATGATCTTCGCGATTCGCGCGAAATCCTTTTTATCAAGAGCGCGGAATGTGATTATCTCATCCACGCGGTTGATAAACTCGGGACGCAGGAACTCGCCCAGCGCTTTCATGGTCTTTTCTCTGCTGAGGCTACCCTCGGCGGCGCCGAAGCCCGCGGGAGCGCTGCCGCCGCTGCTGCCGGCGTTAGTCGTCATTACAAGTATTGTATTCTCAAAGCTTACGGTCTTGCCGTGAGCGTCCGTTATGCGTCCGTCGTCAAGTATCTGAAGAAGGATGTTCATAACATCGGGATGCGCTTTTTCTATCTCGTCGAAAAGCACCACGGAATAGGGTCTGCGGCGTATCTTCTCCGTCAGCTGACCGCCGTCGTCGTATCCCACGTATCCGGGAGGCGCTCCCACAATGCGGGAAACGGAAAATTTATCCATAAACTCGCTCATGTCAAGGCGTATGAGCGTCTCGGGAGACGAGAACAGATCGTTTGCCAAAACCTTTACAAGCTCGGTCTTGCCGACTCCGGTAGGACCGGCAAATATAAACGAAACCGGTTTGCGCTTGGGGGAAACGCCCGTGCGGGAGCGTCTGACGGCTCTGACGACCGCGTCCACCGCTTCATCCTGCCCTACTATGCGGCTTTTTATGCGATCTCCCAGACCCTCAAGACGTGTATATTCGTCCTCTGTTATGGTGGATGCGGGGATGCCCGTCCATATCTCTATAACGTCCGCAAGGTCGCTTTCTTTCATCTCCACATCGGCGCAGAGCTTTTTAAGCTCACCGATACGGCTTTTCAGCTGAAGCTCTTCGACTTTAAGATCCGCAAGAGTTTTATACGTTGCGTCATCCGCAGCCTCGCCGCTTTCCGCCTTTGCCTCAAGCTCGGCGCGCTTTGTGCTTACCTCTTTCAGCCTGTCGGCAAGCTCACAGCGCTCGTTTATCTCGGGGCTTGAAAGCGCAATGTGGGATGCCGCCTCGTCTATAAGGTCTATTGCCTTATCGGGAAGGTATCTGTCGGTTATATACCGCTCGCTGAGCGTTACGGCGCAGCGGAGCACCCTGTCGGGAATTCTGATACCGTGGAACTCTTCATAATAGTGCTTTATGCCGCGAAGCACCTTTTCGCTTTCGTCGATGCCGGGTTCGTTTACCGTTACCGGCTGGAAACGCCGCTCAAGGGCGGAATCCTTTTCGATATACTTGCGGTACTCCGCAAGGGTGGTGGCGCCTATCACCTGTATTTCCCCGCGGGAAAGCGCGGGCTTCATGATATTTGCGGCGTTCATGGATCCCTCGGCGTCTCCTGCACCGACGATATTGTGGACCTCGTCGATGACAAGGATTATATTGCCGGCAGCCTTTACTTCGTTGAGAAGCCCGAGAACTCTCGACTCGAACTGTCCTCTGAACTGCGTGCCCGCAACGAGAGCCGTAAGATCCACAAGGTAAAGCACCTTGTTTTTCAGTTTATAAGGTACGTCGCCGCGCACGATCTTCTGCGCCAGCGCCTCGGCGATAGCCGTTTTGCCCACTCCGGGTTCACCTATAAGGCAGGGATTGTTTTTCTGCCTGCGGCAAAGTATCTGGATTATGCGGTCAAGCTCGCGCTCGCGTCCGACTATGTTGTCGAGCTTGCCCATCTCCGCCTTTTCGTTTATATTCTGGCAGTATGCCGAGAGAAATTTCTTTTCTTTCTTGCGGTGAGCGGACGCGTCCTTGTCGGCTTTGTCGCTCTTCTTATCGTTTTTCGTGCCGCCGGATTCGGCATTTGCCATGCCCTCCCGCATTATTCGCGCCAGATCGACGGCGGGGGCATCGGATTCATCTCCGATGCCGTCGTCGGATGAGACAAGACCGGAAAGCCCCAGCGGATCCTCTCCGTTTTCAACGCTGTCCATAATGTCCTGCATTTCGTCGGACATACGGTCAACGTCCTCGTCGGTGAGCCCCATTTTGGCGATTATATCGTCAACGGGCTTTATGCCCAGCTCCTTGGCGCACTTTATACAAATGCCCTCCTGCTTGGACTCGCCGTTTTCCACTCTCGTTATAAAAACGACCGCCATGCGCTTGTGGCATCTTGCACACATTACCATCAGTTTTCAACCTTTCTGTTTTTCTTGCCCAGTTTGCCTTTGAGATAGCTTTTGTAATAAAGAACTATGGCAACAAAGCCGGCTGCGGCCGTGATTATGCACAGCGCGTATATCGCCCACTCGTTATACTGAAACCACGGTTTGTAGAATACTATTATTGCGGCTATCACAACGTAGAATATGACAGTATAAGCCTTGCCGTAGTTTTTGGCAACGCCTATCTGTTTGAACATTTTATAGAACACCACGGAGCCGACGCCCATGATAAGCTCTTTCAGAATTATGGGTATAAGTATCCACCACGGCACAAGCTTTCTCGCCACAACGCAGATGAGCGCCGTGCACTGCATCAGCTTATCCGCAAGCGGATCCAGTATTTTGCCCGCCTCGGTTATCCAGTTGTTGCGTCTCGCAAGGATGCCGTCCACGACATCGGTTATGCCCGCGACAACAAAGATGATGACCGCTATATAAAGCTTTTCATCGGGCGCCCAGATGAACACTGCCGCAAAAGCAAATGACATGAGAAGGCGCAGAACGGACAAAATGTTAGGAATGTACTTGGCTTTCATAAGTTCCCCTTCGGTTTATCAGAATCCCAACGCCTGGGAGACAGCTCCGACGGCGTTATATTTTGCAAAGAATTTCAGAAGTATGCTCTTTTCAAGTATATCGGCGGAAAACGTTGCCGGATATGCGCAGCTGAGAGCCGTTACGGTAACTGCCGCTATCATGGCGAATATCCACACAAAGAACAGAGCTTCAATACATCCGAAAACAAGTCCCAAAGTTCTGTCGAGCCCTCTGAGCACGGGCATTTTGAATATAAGACCTATAATAAATGTCAAAAGGCGCAGGACCGCAAAAGCTGCGATGAACACCGCCGCAAAAGCTATTATGTTTGCGACAGTCGTCGCAAGGGGTGCCGCGACTATATCGGACACGCGGCGTACCGCGTCCTCTCCGCCGACGCCTACGCTGTCGATAACTTCCTGCACCTTATCGCGGTCGGCTCCGTATCTTGTAAGAACGCCGAGAAACTGATCGCTCTCGCAAAGCTTTGTAAGGTCTGTCTCTTAT
>USKS01000065.1 GCA_900555345.1 uncultured Eubacteriales bacterium | reverse complement strand
GGTCATCCCCAATCTGATGATCGCCTTCGGCATCGATCAGGTGCAGGCGGAGTACATAGCCGAGATAAAGCTGAGGCATCTGAACCATGAGTATCTCATTAACAGAGTTCACGAAATAGAAAATCTGCAGGCTGATATAAAGCGCATCGAAGAAATCCTCGCCGATGAGATAAAGCTCAAGGGCGTTATAGCCGAGCAGCTTCTGCAGATAAAGAAAAAGTACGCAAAGCCGCGCAAAACTCAGATAATCTACACCGAGGATATGCCCGAGGAAGAGGAGATAGAGACGGTTGAAAACTACGGCTGCCGCATCGTCCTCACAAGAGACGGCTATTTCAAAAAGGTAACTCAGCAGTCGCTCAGAGGAAACGACGAGCACAGACTCAAGGACGGCGACGAGATAGTTTGCTCGGAGGACTGCGAAAACCGCGACGACTTTATTGTGTTTACCGACAGGTGCCAGGCTTACAAAGCTAAAATCGCGGATTTCGAGCCATGCAAGGCGTCCGCGCTCGGCGACTATCTGCCGTCAAAGCTCGGCTTTGACGAGGGCGAAAAGCCCGTGATGCTCAAAGTCACCGACGAAAGCTTTGCCGCAGCCCATATGATATTTATTTTCAAAAACGGCAAAGGCGTGCGTGTGCCGCTCAGCGCCTACGAAACGAAGTCCAACAGGCGCAGACTGACAGGCGCGTATTCCGCCGCCTCTCCTCTTGTCGCGGCGATTTACGAAAAAGAAACAACAGAGGTTCTCATAATTTCGGACGCAGGCAAGGCTATACTTATAAAATCCTCGCTCATTCCCGAAAAGACGACGAGAACTGCATCGGGCGTCATACTGTACCAGCTTAAAAAGAAGCAGCAGGTAGTCGAGGCGCTTGCGGGAGAAGCTGTTGCAAAGTATCCCGACGCGCAGAAATGCCGCAAAATTAAAATACCAGCTCTCGGCTCTCCGCTGCTGATACCGGATGTGGGCGAAATGCAGATGACCATAGAGTGACGGTAAAAATCAAGGCGAAAGGAGCCTGCATATAATGTCAGAGAAAACAAGAAAGGTCGTCGTCCGCGTCATTGCCGTAATACTTGCGGCGCTGATGGTTCTCGGCGGCGCCGCCGTGCTTATTCAAGTTTTGTGATTCCCAACGGAGTTCATTTATGCATTCAGATTTCAGAAAGACCCGTATTGCCTGCTATACGGGATACGTAACGCAGGCTATAACCGTAAACCTTGCACCGCTTCTGTTTGTAACGTTTCAGACAAAATTTGACGTTTCTCTCGGATACATAGCGTCGCTGACGCTTATCACGTTTTTGATACAGATAGCAATAGACGCGCTTGCAGTAAAGTTCGTTGAGAAGGTCAGCTACAGAGTCCTTGCCGTAACAAGCCAGCTGTGCTCGCTTCTGGGGCTCGTCATGCTGTCGTTTGCGCCGTATGTCATGCTGCCGCAGATAGGCATTCTTATATCGGTTTTGGTATATTCCTCAGGCAGTGGACTGTCCGAGGTGGTCCTCAGCCCGCTTATTGAGGCTCTCCCGCAGGATACGTCCTCCGGCGGCAACGCCATGACGCTCATGCACTCGTTTTATTCCTGGGGGCAGGCGGGAGTTATACTTATTTCGACACTGCTTCTGCGCATTGTCGGCGGCGGAGCATGGTATGTCCTGCCTCTGTTCTGGGCGCTCATACCGCTGTGCAATACCATTGCATTTACAAGAGTACCTCTTGCCGATATGACAGTGCATGAAGAAGGGCACAGCGTTATCGGAATGCTCAGGCAGCCCGTATTCGTTGTTGCGTTTATACTTATGATATGTGCGGGCGCCTCTGAGCAGGCAATGGCGCAGTGGGCATCCATGTTTGCGGAAAAAGGTCTCGGTGTCACAAAAGTGCTGGGAGATATTCTCGGCCCCTGTATGTTTGCCGTAATGATGGGCATCGGACGTACCGCTCACGGCCTTTGGGGAAAGAAGCTCTCGCTTTCAAAGCTGCTGCTTGCGCTTTCCGCATTCACACTTGCGTGCTACGCTTTGTGCGTGTTTGTGCCAGTTCCCATGGTCTCGCTTATAGCCTGCGGCGCAGCGGGTCTCGGCGTCAGCATCATGTGGCCAGGTATGCTCACACTTTGCTCAAACAAGTTTCCGCTTGCAGGCGCATCCATGTTTGCAATGCTTGCACTCGGCGGCGATGTGGGCTGCTCACTGGGACCTTATCTTGCAGGGGTAGCGTCCGACACCGTATGCGACGTTGCAAGTGACGTGCCGTGGGTCGCAGCCTTTGCAGACAGCCTCTCCATGAACGCCGAGCAACTGGGACTGCGTGCAGGCTTTCTTGCCGCTGCCGTTTTCCCCGCGCTTATGCTGTGCGGTGTTGCCGTTCTTTGCAAAAAGGGGTTTGAAAACAAAAAGGAGCTGTAATAATTAACGTGAATTCTCTGAAAAAAGTCTTTTTCAAGCCGCCGGTGTTTTCCGCCGTCGCGGCTTTTGCAATGACGATACTCGTTGAGTCGCTGTCCCGTCATGACGTATTGGGCGGGTTCAAATTTCTCGCGCTCCATCCTCAGTTTTTCTTTCTGAATTTTATAATTATATACGCGGCAATGTCGCTGACGTATTTTGCGCCCAAAAGACTGTTCGCGCAGTTCATGGTGCTGTTCGTTTTCTTTGTTCTGGGTTTTGTAAACTTCGTGCTTCTGTTCACGCGCACGGCGCCCTTTGAGGCTGTCGATATTTCCATACTCAGAACGGGAATATCAATAGTCAACGTGTATCTCAACACCTTTGAGATCATACTTATCGCCGTCGGTATAGCCTCGGCGATAGCGGGCATAGTCTTTTTGTGCATAAAATCGCCGAAATCCAAAGTGTCCGCAGTACCGAGCGCGATATTTTCCGCAGCCGCCGTCGCAGTCTGCGCCGCAGCTCTTATATGCTACTCTGCTTTCGGGATAGTTCCGCGCAGCTTTGAAGATAAAAACGACGCCTACGACACCTACGGCTTTACATACTGCTTTGCCCGCAGTATTTTCGACCGCGGAATTTCCGAGCCGAAGGACTATAACGAGTATTCCATAGACGAAATACTTGAGTCTATCGGCAGCGACAAAAGCGACAAGCCGGAGACGAAAGCTAATGTCATTATGATACAGCTTGAGTCTTTTCTCGACCCCGCATATTTTAATCATGCAAAGTTTGAAAAAGACCCCGTTCCTACCTTTACAAAGCTAAAAGAGGAGTGGCTCAGCGGAAAACTGTATGTACCCGGCGTGGGCAGCGGCACGGCGAATACAGAGTTTGAAGTGCTGACGGGTATGTGCCTTGACTACTTCGGCACGGGAGAGTATCCGTACAAGACCATATTGCAGTCAAAAAACTGCGAAACGATCTGCTACGATCTGCGTGAGATAGGATACAGCGCCCATGCATTCCACAACCACACCGGTACGTTCTATAACAGAAATACAGCTTATAAGAACATAGGCTTTGATACGTTTACTCCTGTGGAATATATGTACGGCTACGAAACGAATCCCATGGGCTGGGTTAAGGACTATGTGCTTGAAGATCAGATAATCGACGCGCTTGATTCTACCGATACAAAGGATTTTGTATTTGCCGTCACTGTCCAGGGACACGGCAAGTATCCCACGGAGCCTGTGGAGGGCGAAAAGCTTATTAAAGCTGAATTTGACAAGGATTACAGTGATGCATTCAAACATCAGCTTGAATATTATGCCTATCAGCTTTGGGAGACCGACGATTTTCTCGCGCGCCTTATTGACAGGCTTTCCGCCTATGATGAGAAGTGCATAGTTATCGCCTATGGCGACCATCAGCCAAGCCTTGACTACACACTTGACGATATTTCGATCGGGGACAAGCATGCGACGGAGTACGTAATGTGGGCAAACTTTGAGCTTGATTCCAAAGGCGAGAGGCACGATCTGGAGGCATATCAGCTTTATTCGTATGCACTCTCAAAGCTCGGCATCAACAACGGTATAATCACAAAGTTGCACCAGAACTACAACAAAAACGACGACTATCAGAACGCACTTGAAAAGCTTGAATATGATATGCTTTACGGCAAAAGCCTTTCTCTCGGAGAGAGCGGCGGATACACCTCGCCGGATATGCGCATGGGTATATATGATATAACCATTGACGGCATAAATGTTATCGGTGACGATGTTTATGTTATCGGCAGCCGATTTACACACAGCAGCAGGGTAAAGATCAACGGCTCAAAGCAGGATACGGTATACGTTTCGGACGGAGTTCTGCTGCTTGATGACACACATCTTTCGGACGGCGACGTGATAACCGTCCACCAGATCACAAACGACTTTGTGGATCTGGGCAGCACAAATGAGTATGTATATCACGAGGCGCCCGGGTCCGACGTGCCCATAAACAGCTCAGAAGAAGAGGATTAGCCTCTCCCTATACGCTGAAATCGACAAAACAAGGCAGCCCGGGGGCTGCCTTGTTTTACCAATATTAAAGAAGGTTTATACTATATCACGCCTCAGGGCGGACAGTATCTTTTTTTCCTCCCGCGAGACCTTGACCTGCGACAGCCCCAGCATATCTGCTACCTGCTGCTGCGACATATCACGGAAGTATCTGAGTACAATGATCTTTCGGGACTGCTCGTCGAGGCGCTTTATAGCGTCCCCCAGAGCAATTTTCTCAACGGCTGAGTCGATAGACGCATGTGTGTCCTCAAGCGTGTTTTCGACCGTAAAATCACCGTCGTCGGTAAGCGGCTCGGACAGGGAAGCAACGGGCCGCGCGCAGTCAAGCGCCTGACGCACGGAGTCTCTGTCAATTCCGGTAATTTCGCACAGTTCTTCGATATGAGGCTCACGTCCGCATTTCTCAATATATTCCTCACGGCAGCGAAGGAGGATCGCGCAGTTGCGCTTGTTCTCCCGACTGACCTTTATAAGTCCGTCGTCACGCAGAAATTTTCGTATTTCTCCTATTATAAGAGGTACGGCATATGTTGAAAAAGCCGTTCCGCGGGATGTGTCAAATGTGCGTATCGCCTTGAGCATGCCCATGAGCGCTATTTGGATAAGATCCTCACATTCGGCGCCGCGCCCCTGAAAACGTCTCGCAATGGATGCTGCAAGGGCGTAGTTTGTGCGGATAAGCTCCTCTGTCGCGGCTTCGTCTCCGCCTTGCGACAGCTCAATATTCGTAAGATTGTCGCTGTATGAACTCACGCGGTATCACTCCTTATGTATCGGAGCCGAGTGGTGAAAGCTTTTTTGTAAGCGATACCTTTGTTCCTTTTCCCGGTCGGCTGACAACGCGCACGCCGTCCGTAAAATTCTCCATGACCGTAAATCCCATGCCGCTGCGCTCACCATCGGTATCGGTGGTGTAAAGCGGCTGCATTGCTTTTTCTATATCTTCGATGCCGCAGCCGCGGTCCCGTATCTCGATTCGCACGCTGCGGTCGGAATACGCGCGCATGGTCATGTATACCGTGCCCACGGTGTCGCGGTAGGCGTGGACGGTGCAGTTCGTGACCGCCTCCGACACGGCGCATTTAACATCGGCAAGCTCGGCGACCGTCGGGGCAAGCTGAGCTATGAATGCCGATGCAAGCGAACGGGCAAGGGATTCGTTGCGTGACAGCGATTCAAAGCTCACTCTTAAAGTATTTTCACAGTTTTTCATTTTGTCCTCCGGTAGTTTTTGTGTTCTCATTTGTATCATAGCTGATTATTCTTTCAAGCCCCGCCATGTCGAACATACGGCGAACAATTGGCGCCGTTCTTGAAACCGAAAAGGGTATACCGCACGCCGCCGCCTTTTGATATCTCCCCAGAACGAGCCCCAGACCCGAGCTGTCCATAAATGTCACGTCGCCCATGTCGAGAATGAGAGCATCCGGAGAATCGCTTGTAAGGCGGGCGTCAATCGCCTCGCGGATAGCCTTTGCGGAGTGGTGGTCTATCTCTCCGCGGATAGTACATTTAAGCGTATTTCTGCTGACGGTAAAATATACGTCGGCGCTTTTATAAACCATGAGTGTCATTCCTTTCGGTGTTGTGCAGTTTAATTTTATACGTATTTTCGCGCCTATTTTGTCAGAAACGGTAGTCGGATGAAATTTTTTCGTTGACGAAAAGGCGGGGGGGTGTTATAATTGTCACATGAATATTTGCTTTAAGCAAATATTCGGCGGCGATGCCGCCCGTGCAGCACAAAGTGCCGCACGATGTGACATTGACGGCCTCGCGAAAATGCCCTTGCAAGCAAGCATTTCTGCTTCGTGGTTTAATTGCCAATCAAATATTCGTCTGTAAATATCCGGCGATGCCGCCCGTGCTGCACAAAGTAGCGCACGATATGACATTGACGGCAGAGCAGAAATGCACTTGCGGGCACACGGCTTTGCGATTTAATTGCGGATATACAGGCATCTGTCAATATCGATTAAAATTGCCCGTCGGACATAGTGACAGGCGACATTCAAAGCTGTTATATTATTTAAGATATAAAATAAAAGTTCAAGGACGGTACGATCATGGAAAAACTCAGAGGCGCGGCGATAGTCGGTCAGTCCGGCGGTCCCACTGCCGCAATCAACGCCACTCTTGCGGGAGTTATCAAAGGCGCTCTCGAAGAAGAGAGCATTACAAAACTTTACGGCATGCGCAACGGTATTGACGGCTTTATGAAAGATGACACCGTCGACCTTTCCGAAATATTCGCCGACGCTCCCGATAAGCTTGACATGCTTGCGTCGACCCCCGCGGCGGCTCTCGGCTCATGCAGAAAAAAGCTCCCCCGTCCCGAGGACGACCCCGATTTTTACAAGGAGCTTGAAGCGCTGCTTCGCAAATATGACATCCGCTATTTCTTCTATATAGGCGGCAACGATTCCATGGACACCGTCGCAAAGCTTACCGAATATCTCAAGACCAGTGATTGGGATATGAGAGTTATAGGTGTTCCCAAAACCATCGATAACGACCTTGCGGGCACAGACCATACTCCCGGCTACGGCAGCGCCGCAAAGTATATTGCCGCAACTCTTTCCGAAATAATCCGCGACTGCGCGGTATACACCGTAAAAGCTGTTACAATTGTTGAGATCATGGGGCGTGACGCGGGCTGGCTCACAGCCGCGGCGGGGCTTATGCGTCTTAACGGTATGGCGGCTCCCGATTATATATATCTGCCCGAGGTGCCTTTCAGCTTTGACGCTTTTCTGGAGGACGTCACCGCGGCGCTTGAGAAGCATCCCAACGTGGTCATAGCAGTATCCGAGGGTGTACGCGACGAGAACGGCAGATACGCGGGTGAGGGCGCTCAGAGCGGCGCGGCGGATGTTTTCGGTCACAAGTATCTCTCCGGCACAGGTAAAGCGCTTGAAATGTTTATAAAAGAAAAGATAGGCTGCAAGACCCGCAGCGTAGAACTCAATCTCTGTCTCTTATACACATCTGACGCTGCCGA
>USKS01000064.1 GCA_900555345.1 uncultured Eubacteriales bacterium | reverse complement strand
CGACTGGGCGCGCTCCGTGGCGAACGTGCGCGAGGTCGGCCGCCGCGCGCAGGATTACGGCGTGGATTTCTGCCTCGAGGTGCTCAATCGCTTTGAAGGCTATCTGCTCAACACCTGTGAAGAGGCCGTGCGCTTTGTGGACGAGGTGGGCGAGAAGAACGTGCGCGTAATGCTGGATACCTTCCATATGAACATCGAAGAGGACGATCTGCCCGCAGCCTTCCGCCGCGCCGGAGACCTGCTTGCCCACGTGCACGTAGGCGAGGGCAACAGAAAGCTGCCCGGAATGGGTCATCTGCCCTGGGCTGAGATAGGCAAAGCGCTCCGCGACATAGGATATAACGGCATGGTCGTTACCGAGCCGTTTATGAAGGCGGGCGGTCAGATAGGACGCGATATCAAGGTATGGCGCGATCTTTCCGGCGGCGCCGATGAAGCGACCATGGATAAATATATCACGGACGCCATGGTATTTCTGAGAAACAATTTCGAGGCATGAAAACCGGAGGATACCGCTATGAATGAAATTATGACAATGGGCGAGATGATCGTTGAGATCATGCGCGACGGCGTTGACCAGCCCCTGGACCGCGCCGGCGTTTTCAAGTGTCCCTACCCCTCCGGTGCTCCCGCGATTTTTATTGATACGGCAGCGCGTCTCGGTCACAAGGCTGCGATCGTCGGCGGCGTCGGCGATGACGATTTCGGAAAATGCCTTCTTAACCGTCTCGGCGGCGACGGCGTTGACTGCTCAAACGTTATCGTAAACGACCGCATTTCGACAGGCTGCGCTTTTGTTACATATTTTTCCGACGGAGAGCGCAAGTTTATATTCCACATAGGCAACACCCCCGCAGTGCTTGCCCCCGCACCGGGAAAGGACAAGCTGCGCGGGCTGAAATTCTTCCACATCATGGGCTGCTCCGTTATGGCTGACACCGCCTTCGGCAAAAGGATCATCAACACCGCCGAAGCCGCAAAGGAGTGCGGCGCCGAAGTATCCTTTGACCCCAACGTCCGCCCCGAGCTTATGAAGGATCCCGAAAGCGGGAAGCTTATCGACGAGATCATATCCATGACTTCTGTATTCATGCCCGGAAAAAGCGAGCTGCGCACGCTCTCCGGCAAGGAAGACATTGAAGAAGCGGTTCGGGATATGTTTGCAAAGTATCCCGGCATGAGACTTATCGCTCTTAAGAACGGCAAGAAAGGCTGCATAATCTACACGCGCGAAGAAAGAGTCGCCTTCGGCGTATATGCAGTGCCTCCCGTTGACGCAACCGGCGCGGGCGACAGCTTTGACGCGGCATTTCTGTGCGCTCTGCTCGAAGGGCGCAGCCTTACGGACTGCGCAAAGTTCGCAACGGCAGCCGCATCGCTGAACACAGGCGCTTTCGGTCCCATGGAGGGCAAGATAAGCCGCGAAAACGTTCAGAAGCTCATAGACGACAACATTCTCGAATAAGTCCCGAAAGGAAAAGCACATATATGTACACTACAAGCAAAGACATAATCATTAAAGCAAAAAAGGGCGGCTACGCCGTCCCCGCGTTCAACTGCGAAAATCTTGAAATGGTTCAGGCAATAATCGCCGCGGCAGAGGAGACGAAAAGCCCCGTTCTGCTGCAGACAACGCCCTCTACCGTAAAATATCTGACTCTGCGTCAGGCATATGCCATGGTCAAAGCCGAGGCGGACGCGGCGAGCGTGCCCGTATCCCTGCACCTCGACCACTGCGAAAGCTATGAGGGCGTATGCGACGCTCTCGACGCGGGCTATTCTTCCGTAATGATAGACGCGTCAAAGCTTCCCTTTGACGAAAACATCGCGCTCACCGCAAAGACCGTCGCAGAGGCTCACCGCCGCGGCATCCCCGTTGAAGCGGAGCTCGGCACCGTCGGCGGCAAGGAGGACTCCCGCAGCGCCTCCATTGCATATACCGACCCCGATCAGGCGCTGGAGTTCTACAACAAGACCGGCATTGATATTTTTGCGGTCGCTATCGGAACTGCGCACGGTTTTTACAAGGGCGAGCCCAAGCTCGACTTTGCTCTGCTTGAAAAGATCGCCGGCATGATAGACGCTCCCCTGGTGCTCCACGGCGGCAGCGGCATCCCCGATGAGATGATACGCCACACTATAGAGCTCGGCATAAGCAAGGTAAACTTTGCAACCGAGCTGCGCGCAGCCATGACAGCGGCAGTTCGCAAGGCGCTTTGCGACGAGAGCATAATCGACCCAAAAAAGTTCCTCGGCCCGGGCAGAGAGGCTGTAAAGGCGCTCTGCATACACAAGATAAAGCTTTGCGGCTCCGACGGCAAGGCGTAAGTAAAACAATATAGAAAACCCTCCGTATATGCCGCACGGCATATACGGAGGGTTTTTGTCAACGCCGTAAGTACACGGCGCGGCACAGTCGGTTTTATTCGGTGTAATACTGCGCCTGCGCGTGCCACAGCTCGTAGTATTTGCCGCAGGTATCGGCGACAAGCTCTGCATGGCTTCCCTGCTGGATGACCGAGCCCTCGTTGAATACGGCGATCTCGTCGCAGAACTTGCAGGAGGACAGCCTATGGGAAATATATATTGCAGTTTTGTCTCCCGCTATCTCATCGAATTTGCTGTATATCTCAGCCTCCGCAACTGGGTCGAGCGCCGCCGTCGGCTCGTCAAGAACTATAAACGGAGCGTCCTTGTAAAGCGAGCGGGCAATGGCGATTTTCTGCGCCTCGCCGCCCGAAACATCAATTCCGTTTTTGTTGTAATCCTTGTAGAGATATGTTTCCGTGCCGTCCCGCAGCTTGGCAAGTCTTGCGCCGAAGCCCGCTTTTTCAAGGCAATCGACAACGCGCGCCCTGTCGTAATCCATCCTGCCAGCAACGTTTTCTCCCAGTTTTAAGCTGAGCAGCCCGAAGTCTTGAAATACAACGGAAAATATATCCATATATTCCCGATAGTTATATTTACGGATGTCAATGCCGTTCAGAAGGATTTCGCCCTCGGTGGGATCGTACAGACGGCACAAAAGCTTAATAAAGGTGGTTTTGCCGCTTCCGTTCATACCGACGACTGCCAGGCGCCTGCCTATCTCAAATTTCATATTCACGTTGCGCAGCGCCCAGCTGTCGCACCCGGGATACCTGAAGGAAACATTGCGAAACTCCACATTATACTTTCTGTCGCGGCGCTTTTCAACGGTAAGGCTTCCCTTGTACATATTGTCGGGGATATCAAGAAAATCAAAGACCAGCTCAAGAAACGGCGTGTTGTTGCGCATGGAGCCGATATTGGATACAAGACCCGACATACCGCCGGAAACCTTGGCGGCAGATGCAACATACTGCGTTACCGAGCCGAGACCGAACGCCCCTGCCAGCGCTTTCATACACACGAAAGCGTAAACAACTCCTGTAAAAACTACGGACACTGCGGCGGAAGCAGCGCTCAAAAGCCCTATGGGACCGCGGGAGAGATGCGCAAACAGTCCGTCCGAGCCGAAGGTGCTCTTTTTGTTTCTGTTGTATTTTTCGCATATCTTATCCTGACGGTACATACGCACGTCCGCTGCAATATCTCTGTTATACCCGAGGAATCCGAAAAAGCTGAAATAACGGTTTTGGAGGTTGTGAGCGTCGGCATACTTTGCAAAATAGCTGCCCGCTTTATTGTCGAGTATGGGAGAGACAAATGTAACTGCAAGCATTACAGCAATAACGCCGACGGCTGCCAAAGGATTATTGAGTACCGTCAGCGCGCCGCCGTCGGCGGGGATCTTTACAACGAACAGAGACACCGTAAGCGCAATGCCGCCGAGCACTGTCAGTACAGAGGAGCAAAGACCCTCAAAGCACATCATCACCTTGCCCAGTCCCCATGCGCCGCCGTTGAAGTTCTGACGGATGGTAGAAAGCATTTCGGAGGTGTGCGTGTCGTCAAGATTTACATAATCGGTGTCCAGCATTTTCTCGGATGTGACCCTGTCGAGCCTTATCCACTCGCCTGCGCTTTGGGTGTTCTTCCAACGGTCGATAAGCGCCGTTCCCAAGGCAATGACCGCCGCCGAGACAAGGGTGATGCAGACAAGCTGCCAAAGACGCCCCGCATCTCTGTTTCCCGAAAGCTCGTCTATAACAAGCGCGGAAAGATATATGCCTGCATACGGGGTGAGAGCGTTCCATACAACGCTTACCATGCGAGACACCACCATCTGCGGAAAATGGCTGTACAGCAGCCCGAGCGCCCGCCTGTTTGCCGCAAACGCTCTTTTTGCCGAAACCTTATTCGCACTCTTCTTCATCTTCGCCCTCTCCCTTCCTGTAATATTTACTCTGAACCTCAAACAGCTCGGCATACCTGCCGCCCGCTTTGAGAAGCTCTTCATGCGTGCCCTCTTCGGCAA
The DNA here is from genome assembly GCA_900555345.1 of uncultured Eubacteriales bacterium. The sequence goes on along the minus strand of USKS01000064.1, from coordinate 3,166 downwards.
TGCCGCCGTCGGCGATCATAATGATACGGTCGCAGAAGCGCGTGGAGGCAAGCCTGTGCGAAATGTATACCGACGACTTTTTGACTGTCATTTCGTTATATTTTTGATACATCTCCGACTCGGCAATGGGATCGAGCGCCGCGGTCGGCTCGTCAAGAACAATAAACGGTGCGTCCTTATAAAGTGCGCGGGCAAGCATAAGCCTCTGCGTCTCTCCGCCGGAAAGAAGCACCGCATCCTCATATACCTCGCGGTTCAAAAGCGTTTCGTATCCGTTTTTCAGAGATTCGATTTTTCGGCGAAGCCCCGCTTTTTCAATACATTCTCTGACGCGCTCGGCGTCAATGTCCTCAGCAGTCTGCGCCACATTGGCAGCAACGGTTCCGGCAAGGAGAGAAAACTTCTGAAACACCGCCGAGAACATTTTGTAATAATCCCTGCGGTCATAGTCTCTTATATCTCTCCCGTCAAGGAGCACACGCCCTTCTGTGGGATCGAGAAAGCCGCATATCAGCTTGACAAGGGTCGTTTTGCCCGCGCCGTTCAGACCGACCACTGCAAGCTTTTCTCCGGGATGCAGAGTAAGATTTACGCCGGAGAGAGTGTCTCTTTCGGCGCCGGGATAGCGATATGATACGTTCTCAAGTCTGATCTCGTACATTCTGCCGGGCTGCGCCCTCAGCGCTTCTCCGCTCTCAAAGCGGAACGGCTCGGGATATTCAAGGCACTCACGCACCGTTGAAATATCGAGAGACTGAGTATAAAGCGTGTTTAGACCGCCGAGAATGCCCGATACCCACGCAGCAAATCCGCCCACAACGCTGAAAAGCAGAAGGAATTCGGACACGTTGATTTTGCTTGCGATAACAAGACCGATGAGATACGCATACGCAACCGCATTTCGGAGAAAGGCAAGCACAAGGTCAACAATTCTTGCCCATATGTAAACGTTCTGCGCTCTGCGCTGAAACGCCGTATATGCCGCCGTGCTTTTCGCATACAGCTCGTTTATCCACGGGCGCAGACCGAAAATGCGTATATCCTTGGCAAGCGGCATTTCGCTGACTTGTCTGTTAAGATACATCATCTGCTTTGCACATTCCGCTTCCTCCTCACGGTGGCGGTATCCCCAGCCGTTCAGTCGGTTGCTTACAAGGTACGATGCAACCGTTGTTGCAAGCACCGCCGCAAGCAAAAGCGGGTGCACGGAGGACATAAGTATAACGTATATCACAAAGCCCATTGTGTCGGACAAAAGGGTCGTAAGCGTTGTCCAGACCGCTTCCGTCGCCGCCCTGTTTGAGCCTATCGCATCCTGCGACTTTGTGAGCAGTTTCTGAAATTTTTCATCGTAAAGGTTCGGATAAGCTGTTGTCGCCGCTTTTCTGTTCAGCATAGTGATGATCTCGCTGCGCACGCTTATCTGACCGTACATAGTATTTACATTTACATATGACGATGCTGCCGAAACAAGCATAAGTGCGGCTGCAAATACCGCAACCGTCACCGCAAGCTCCCCGGGAGTTGCTCTCCTTTCCACCGCAGAAAGCACGGCGGGGGAAACGTACAGATTTATAAGGTTGAGCGCAACTGCAAGAATTGCGGTCATGCCGCCCAGCACTACGACCTTTTTCTCCCCAGATGTGCAGGCGAGCTTTATCATATACAGAGAGTTCTGCCACATATTGTATTTCGGCTTCGGAGATTTTTCTTTTTTCTTCTTTTCTTTCATCACAATGGTCATCCGTCCTTTCCGAGTATATGATAGCGCAAAAATTCGTCCCCGTATGCTTTCGGGGACGAATTGTCGTTTTCGGGTGATGAATTGCTGATCTTCACGTCTGCGGAAGCAGTATTTCGGTCGTGAACGCTCCGTCCTCGCTGTTGCGGCTGATATATCCGTCAAGCCGCTCCACGATCGCATCTATGCGGACAAGGCCGAAGCCGTGCCCATCTCCCTTTGTGCTGCGGAACAATTTGCCCTCTTTTTTCATTTTCTTTCCCGCCGTAAAATTCGTAAATGAAATATACAGCTGCGTATTTTTCATATCCATGTACACGCGTATAACGCGCTGCCCCTCCGGCAGCTTTGCGCTTGCCTCTATTGCATTGTCGAACAGATTGCCTATGATGCAGCACAGATCTATCTCGGAGGATTTCAGCTTTACGGGAATGTGCGCGTCAGCCACGACCTCTATCCCTTTGGACCTCGCAAGCGAAATTTTGGAGTTGAGAATAGCGTCCGTCATGGAATTGCCCGTTTTTACCACTGTATCAACGGTTGTCAGATCGTCGTCGAGCAGATCAAGATAATCTTTCAAAGCCTCCCAGTCTCCGACGGCGGCATATGCCTTCATCGTCTGGATGTGACTGTGCAGATCATGCCGCCAGCCGCGCATACTGCGGTACATATTGTCCACTTCGCGGTAGTGCGTTTCTACAAGCTCTTGCTGATATGAGTCTATCTGTTTCTCTATTTTTCTTGAAAGCAGTCCCATCGTCCTCTACCTCATATTGATAATCGCGCGGTTGACACCGTCGTACGCTCCGCGCGGCAGCGGAATTGCCGTCCCGTCGGCAAGCACTATCTCCGTTCTGGTCACGCGGCTGATCTGCGTCAGGTTAACGACAGCCGAACGCCCTACGCGATAAAAGCGGTCGTCCAGCTGCTTTTCGATCTCGCCCAGGGTCATTTTGATGTGTATATCGGAGGCTGCGTGGACTGTCACATAGTTGCCGAATACCTCGGCATATCTTATCTGATATATAGGCACGCGCACCATTTCTCCGCCGACTTCAAAATTCAGAACCCTTTCGTTTCGCATAAGCTTTTCCGCCGCGCGGTCAAGTACGGAAAACAGCTTTTCTTTCTTCACGGGCTTTACCAGATAGTGAAGCGCCGCGACCTCGTAGCCCTCCGAAATATAATCGGAATATCCCGTTATAAAAATGATCTGCACGGTGTCGTTTTCTTTTCGCAGCTGCTTTGCCATTGTAACGCCGTCCATGGCACCCATTTCAATGTCCAGAAGCAGAATATCGTAGTCGCTCTCCTCCGCATAGTGAAACAGAAAGCTCTCGGCAGAAGAAAATGTATCAGTATGCACGGTGTGTCCGTCGTGAGCCGCCCAGCTTTTCACCATATCGGATACATACCGTCTGTCTG
>USKS01000063.1 GCA_900555345.1 uncultured Eubacteriales bacterium | reverse complement strand
GCCTCTCGGCGAGCGAGAGGATAAAATCTGTCTGCAGAAGGCATTCTCCGCCGGAAAATGTAACGCCTCCACCGGAGGTATCGTAGAAAATCCTGTCTTTCAGTACGGTTTCGGCGATTTCGTCCTCTGTGTAAAAGCGCCCGCACATAACGCGCGCACGCGAGGGGCAGACCGCGGCGCATTTTCCGCAGTTTGTGCAGCCGGAAAGCTCGGTCGGGCAGACTGCGGCGCATCTTTTGCACCCGATGCATTTTTCTTTATAAAACATAAGCTGAGGCGCGGGGCTTTGGCTTTCGGGGCTGTGGCACCATTTGCATCTGAGCGCGCAGCCTTTGAAAAATACCGTTGTGCGTATCCCGGGGCCGTCCACGAAAGAGGAACGCTGTATGTCGAATACAAATGCTTTCATAAGCTCTGCTTTCCTTTAATTTATGTTCTTTCGATTATCATATCCTGCCATTCGCGGCTCAGCGTTACGAACCTTGCATTCCAGCCGGAAACGCGCACGGACAGGTTTTGATAGTTTTCGGGATGGCGCTGAGCGGTGCGCAGAAGCTCTTTGTCGGTCGTGTCTATCTGCATGAAAAACCCGCCGAGGGCGACAAATGCCTTTATAAGTCCCGATATTGCCTTGACAGCGTTTTCGCTGTCAAGGCTTGAAGGGATGAACGAAATGTCGAGTGCGGCGCCTGTGTGCTGCCGTCTGAGGTCCGCCGCGCAGCAGGAACGTATCACCGCGGCAGCTCCGTTTTCGTCTGTACCTGGTGTGGGTGAAAAGTTGCCGGACAGAACTTCGCCTTTTTTTCTGCCGAACGGAGTTGCAAGGCGGGAGCGTGACCATTCAATCTGTCTGCCGAAAGTGCTGACGCCGCTTACAAATCTTATGGGCGTTGTTTTGTCAAATTTTCGGCATATGTCGGCAAAGCAGTCCAGCACATCCGCGGCGACTCTGTCCGCTTCCTCGTTTCCGTTGCCGAAATATGTATATCCGTCAAGTATTTTTCTGCGCAACTCTTCATGGCCCTCCCAGTTGTTTCTGAGAATTTCCATAAGCTCTTTGAAGCTGACGAGCTTATCCTCAAAAACCGCTTTCTTTATGGCATAAAGGCTGTTTGCGGCGTCCGGCGCGCCGCCGATATGGGGTGAAAGCACGTTGTACACGGCGCCGCCCTCAAGATAAGACAGCCCGCGCTTTATACAGTCGTGCTCAAACAGGGAAACGGATGTGCAGGGGTATGTGTTTTTGAAGGTTATTTTATCATCTTCAAGCTTTTTCAGAACACACCATTTGTATATTTCCTCCGCCTGCGCCGAAAGGTCCTCTCTGAACTTTGCGAACAGGGAGTCGTAGCTGTCAAAATCGGCATTTTCAAAGTCTTTCAGTGTGACGTGCTGCAAAACCCTGAGACTGTCGAACGGCGCATATTCGAAAAATGTTTTTCCGGGTATCTGCACCTCCCAGCAGCCGTCGTTTGCAAAGCGGCGTGCCTCGCTTTTTTCATATCCCATATCTTCAAGAGATTCGAGAACAAGGTCTTCGTTGTAGACCGCGACGGTGCCTCCGCCGAGGCGAATAACCTCGCTTACGCGGCGCAGAAGCCTTTCATCCGTATTTTTGTTTATGCGGACAGTCACGGGGAAGTCGCTGATGCCCGTTTCTTCGATTATATCAAGAACAAGATATGTAACTTCGTTTGTAACATCTCTGCCGTCCGCGTCAATGCCGGAGAGTACGATGTTCTGGTAGTGCTGTGCGTCACCGCTGACGGTAGGCATGCCCGTTATCCACTCGCAGCCCTTTATGAAGAAGTGCGCCAGCAGCTCGCGTGCCTCGTCTGCGGTGATCTGACCGCTTTCAAGGTCGCGGCGCAGAAAATCGCCCAGAATAACGTCTATTCTGCCGAAGCCGGGCCAGCAGCCTGTGAGCCGCAGAAAGGCAAAACAAACCCATATGCTCTGCAGCGCTTCTCTGAAATTTTTTGCGGGGGAGAACGGTACTTTCGAAAGGATCTTGACGTTTTCTTCGTATCCCGAAAGCCTGCTCAGCTTTTCTGTATATCGTTTGTGCCAGATGCGCATCGATTCTACGGTTTCGGCGCAGCTTTTCAGAAATGCTTTGTTTCTCTCGCTGCCGAATCGCGCCGGAGAATTCTTTATCTTTTCTTCAACGCCGTTCATTCCGATGCTCAGAACTTCGCCGTAGTCCACGGTCAGATGGCTTATACCGGGAAGGTAAAAGTCGGGATCGTCCTCAAAACGCACCGGCACAAGATGGTCGATCGCGTCTCCAAGCGTCGCCGCACCCGATATAAGCTCGCCGGGGCAGACTCTCAGCGGCGCGTTTTCGGCTATGGCGCGCACGGCTGTGTCGTATCTCTGCAGATCGGTAAGGTTTTCAAAGCCTTTGATGTGCGGTACCGTTACATGGGGCGCTTTTCGGGTGTCCTCTCCGTATGTGTGGCCGAGAGAGGCAGCGGCAAACTCTCTGGTTTTTTCGCAAAGCCTTACGGGACGCTTGAATTTCGACGGTGTATAAAACTCCATAATTGCTCCGATTTGTATTTTTCTTTAATGATACATCAAAAATCCGCAGAAATACATAGACAAAAGCTATGAAAATATGTATAATTCTATAAAAGGGGGTGAGCTGCCTGAATATCGAGAGCATTGATATAGACTATTTTGACTATTCTGGATTTACAATGAACGGCGTCGGCGACGGACGCGTGGACATAAAGCAGCTGCCGTATCTTTCCGTTGTTCAGTCAAAAGTCGGGTCGTACGGCATAAGTCTTGACGGCGGGGCTGAGCGGTTCACGGGTGACGGCGGCTTTTTCATAGCGCCGTCCGTAAAGCTTCAGAAGATAACGCATCTTCTGAACAAAGAGACCGACACTTTTTGTGCGCGGTACATTTTTCTCGGTGTTATGGTGAACAGAAAGTACCGCCTTGACGATGTGTTTGATTTTCCGGTTGTTGCGAACAAAGAAACGGCACAGCTTTTCGATCGGGATTTTGACGAATTTGAAAAAGCGGCGGATATATGCGAGAAAATGAGAGCGGTGTACTCCGTTATCGGTCATCTTTTAAAGATCGCGACCGAAAAGAAAGAAGTACAGAACGCCGATGTATACAGGCTGCTGCGCTATATCTGGGATAACTACATGAACGATATTTCCGTCGGAGACCTTGCCGATATTATGAAAATGTCCGAATCGGGGCTGTATGCGTGTTTCAAAAGGACGCTTGGCACAACGCCCGCGAAGTATATAAACGACTACCGCCTGTCGGTAGCGTGCGGACTGCTGCTGCGCACGGACGACAGCGTTAAATGTATAGCCGAGAAGGTGGGTATACCGGATCAGTTCTACTTCAGCAGGCTGTTTTCGGCGCGATACGGCGCATCTCCCGCTCGCTACAGAAAAGCAAGATTGGTATAAATCGGAGGATCGTATGGAAAAAGTGATTTTTGCGAATATGTGCATGATAGAGGACGGCTGCAGCAGAGTGGTTGTGCAGAAGCGGACCGGCACGTCATGGAACGGTTATGCTTTCCCGGGCGGGCACGTTGAGGACGGGGAGTCGTTCGCCGATGCCGTGCGACGTGAGGTGCGCGAGGAGACCGGGCTTGAAGTGGACGATCTGAGTCTTTGCGGAATAAAGGATTGGATGCGTGAGGACGGCGCGAGATACGTTGTGCTGCTGTACCGAGCGGGCAGCTTTTCGGGCACTCTTACTTCATCCGATGAGGGAGAGGTGTGCTGGGTGCCCAGGGCATCTCTTGAAGAGCTTGTGACCGCCGGCGGCTTTTTGGATATGGTGCGTCTTATGGAGACGGACGGTATTACCGAGCAGTATTTCAAGATTGAAAACGGTGAGTGGACATGGGAGTTCAGATAGACGATATAGTAAGCCGTTGGAAGATCACGGAGGGCTGGTCGGGCGATCGCAAATACTGTGCCTGCTCAAAGGACGGAAACAGATATTTTCTCAGGATTTCACCCGAGGAGAAATACGACAGAAGAAAGCGCTGCTTTGAAATGATGCGGCGCGCGGCGGCGCTCGGCGTTCCCATGTGCGCGCCCCTTGCCTTCGGTAGGTGCGATGAGGGCGTGTATATTCTGCAGGACTGGATAGACGGGGAGAGTGCGGAAACTTACGCCGCGCGCCTTGACGGGCACGGACAGTATCTTCTCGGCGCCGAGGCGGGGAGAATACTCGGGGTGATCCACAGTATACCCGCGCCAAAGGACGCAGAAGCGTGGGAGACAGTATACGGCAAAAAGCTTGAGAGAAATCTTAAAATCTTTGAGACATGTCCCGTAAGGGCAGAGGGCGCGGAGCTCTTTGCCGAATTTGTGAGAGAAAACCGCGATCTCATCATCGTCCGTCCGCAGTGCTTTCAGCACGGCGACTATCATATCGGCAATATGATGGCGGGTGCCGACGGGCAGCTTTACATAATCGATTTCGACCGCGACGATGTCGGAGACCCGTGGGAAGAATTCAACCGTATAGTCTGGTGTGCGCCGCGCTTTCCCGATTTTGCTTCGGGGATGATAGACGGGTATTTCGGCGGCAGCATTCCCGATAAGTTCTGGCAGCTTATGAAGCTTTACATAGCTGTCAATCAGCTGTCCTCCGTGGCGTGGGCGATACCGTTCGGCAGGGAGCAGACAGAGGTCATGATAAATCAGGCGAAAAATGTACTGAAATGGTACGGTAATATGAGACTTGAGCGCCCGCTGTGGTACAGTTCGCGACGGTGAAGTTCGGGCTGCCGCTGCATTAAAATTTACACCTGTGTTATGCTTTCGCCCTTGACACCCGGGCGGCTTTGGTTTATAATAGTTAAAATTGATACCGGAGGCTTTATATGGATTCCTGCTTCGACAAAATTCTGTATGAGGGTATTACCTTTGACGATGTTCTGCTCATTCCGCAGAAAAGCGATGTGCTGCCGTCACAGATAGATCTTCATACCAAACTCACCAATAAGATCACGCTCAACATCCCACTGCTCAGTGCCGCAATGGATACCGTTACCGAAAGCGAACTTGCGATAGCGATCGCGCGCGAGGGCGGTGCCGGCACTATTCACAAGAACATGACCATTGAGGAGCAAGCTCGTCAGGTTGCTATTGTGAAGCGTGCTGAGAATGGTATGATTTATGACCCTGTCACCATCCGTCGTGGCAGTACAGTGAAGGATGCTCTTGATATGATGCACGATTATCATATCGGTGGTATTCCTGTGGTAGATGATGAAAATCATCTCGTGGGTATCGTGACCAACCGTGACCTTCGTTTCGAGCGTAACATGGATAAGCGTATTGACGAGGTGATGACAAAAGAAAATCTGGTGACTACCAATCAGTCAACCGACCTGGAAGCGGCTTCACAGATTTTGCAGTACCATAAGATTGAGAAATTACCGGTAGTCGACAAAGAAGGAAAGTTGATCGGACTGGTGACTTACAAAGATATTACAAAGGCCAAGGATAAACCCATGGCTTGCAAAGACTCGAAAGGCCGCCTGCGTGTTGCTGCCGGTGTGGGTGTGACGGCTGATACATTCGACCGTATGCAGGCATTGGTAGATGCCGGCGCCGATGCCATCGTGATCGATACGGCCCACGGACATTCAAAGGGAGTGATCGACACGCTGCGCGAAGCTAAAAAACGCTATCCCGACATTGATATTGTAGTTGGTAATATTGCTACGGGGGATGCAGCCAAAGCTTTGGTGGAAGCCGGAGCCGATGGTGTGAAGGTAGGTATCGGTCCGGGTTCCATTTGTACGACACGTGTTGTCGCCGGAGTGGGCGTACCTCAGCTCTCGGCTGTTTATGATGTTGCGAAAGCTTTGAAAGGAACGGGCATTCCTTTGATCGCCGATGGCGGACTCCGTTATTCGGGCGATGTGGTGAAAGCCCTGGCTGCCGGAGGATATAGCGTTATGATTGGTTCATTGGTTGCCGGAACAGAAGAAAGTCCGGGTGAAACGATTATTTTCAATGGCCGTAAGTTTAAGTCATACCGTGGTATGGGCTCGCTCGAAGCAATGGAGAATGGTTCAAAAGACCGTTATTTCCAGAGTGGCGAGATGGACGTAAAGAAACTGGTTCCTGAAGGAATTGCCGCCCGCGTGCCCTATAAAGGAACTTTATATGAAGTGATTTACCAATTGACCGGTGGTCTGCGTGCCGGTATGGGATATTGTGGTGCTCCCGACATCGAGAAACTGCATGATGCCAAGTTTACCCGCATCACCAATGCCGGGGTTATGGAGAGCCATCCGCACGATGTGACGATTACGAGTGAGTCGCCTAATTACAGCCGTCCGGAGTAATAGATAGTAAAAAGACAAAAGGAATATTGGCAGATATTCTTTGAAAATATCGATTGAGCGGGTTGAACGGATCACCTTTGGAGGTGCTCCGTAACATCCGCTCATTTTTTTTGTTTTGATATGAACATCTGAATGTAGAATGATATGAAGAAGATTCTGGTTGGAACACTGACCTGTTTGTTTGGGGCGATTGCCGGCCATGCCCAGCAAGATCCGGTATTGATGCGGATTAATGGGCAGGATATTACCCGTTCGGAGTTTGAGCGTTTCTGCCACCGGAATAAACCTTCGGGAATAGCCGGGAAGGAGACTCTGAAACGCTGTGCCGATCTTTTTGTCGATATGAAGTTGAAGTTGTCTGCAGCGCAAAAGGCCGGATTGGATACTGTTTCTGATTTTCGTACAGAGATGGAGAATTATCATCGAGCCTTATCCAGGTCCTATCTTACCGATTCTGCTACCGATGAGGCCTACGCAAAGAAACTCTACGATCAGATGAAAACCCGCTCTGCTGCCGGCGAAGTTAAGGTTATGCGTATTTTCCGTTATCTTCCGCAGACTGCCTTACCCCATCATTTGCGGGAGGCACAGATCTTGATGGATTCACTCTATCATGTCTTGGAGACTCATCCCGATATTGACTTTAGGACACTGGTAAACAAGTACTCGGATGATAAGAAAGAGTTTTGGATGGGTTGGTTGCAGACTTCGCAGGAGTTTGAAGAAGTAGCCTTCTCTTTAAAAGATGGAGAGTATTCAAAGCCGTTTTTTACACCCAAGGGTATACAGATTATCAAGGTGACAGACAGGCGGGAAATTCCTCCATTCGAACAGATACGCGGAGAATTGATTCATAAACTCTCCCGTCGCCCGGGTACGGATAAAGAAATTGAGTTATGGGTGAACAAGTTGAAGAGTACCTGTCAATATACTCCGGACAAGGCCGGGATGGAAGAGTTGCTTGCCTCGGGCAGGACTTCCCGCACTCTTTTTACGCTGGACGGAAAAAGCTTTACCGGGAAAGACTTTGAACGGTTTGCCGATGCCCATCCCATGGGGATAAAACGACAATTGAATGCCTTTTTTGTGAAATCAATTCTTGATTACGAAAACAATCGCCTTGAACAGAAATATCCTGATTTCCGACTGGCCTTGCAACAGCGCCTGTCTCTTATACACATCTCCGAGCCCACGAGACTAAGGCGAATCTCGTAT
>USKS01000062.1 GCA_900555345.1 uncultured Eubacteriales bacterium | reverse complement strand
CGTTGCCGATAACAGTTTCGTAAACCTTTTCATCGGAAAGACAGGGCTGCACCCATGCTCTCTCGCCGTAGGGACACTGGCCCGAAAGCCAGCCTATGGTATGCTCAAAACCGCCCTGATAGTTTACGTCGCCGCCGATCTCGGCGGGAAAGCGCTTTCTGCCGTGGCAGCCGTTTATCTTGAGCTTTGCGCTGATATAAGGATCGGTAACGCTGTACCAGTAAGCGTTGCGGTAGAAAAACGCGGGGATCTGACGGTTAGCTTCGAAAGGCGCGATCTCGAGCTTTTTCGTCTCGGGCACCTTTTCAAAGTCGTTGGTGTAAAAACGGCAGCCGCAATATTCCTCAAGGAACGTGTAAACGCCGTAAAGCGCGCCGCGCACACCGCTGCCCGCGATGATTATACGCTCACCGTCGCAGCTTATGATAAAGCCCTCTTCACCAAGGGCGGCAACATCATCCTCGGTGTAGCCGCCGCGGTTCGTGTAGCCTATAACGATCTCGCGTGCCTCAACGTGGCGGTTGTCCTGAAACTCGGGCAGATATGCGCCGGTTATGCGGAAAAGATACTTCTTAAGCTCACAGACCGCAAATTCAAGAGACGGCGTGGGGTTCTGCGGATAAATTATCTGATATCCGCTTTCGTAGTTCTCTGCAATAATCATAAAAAACTCCAATGCAGTAAATGATTTCTATAAAAGTATAACCGCTGACAAATAAAATTTCAATACCAAAACCGAATTTTGTGCCGAATTTATCCGCCGTATGAGACGCTTTTTTTCAGTAGGCGTATACCCATGACGATATTATACACGACGACTGCGGTGTAGCTTATAAAATAAACTATAAGCCCGAGCGCCGGCGCTTCGTCTGATGTGTTGTAGGCAAAAACGCCGGACAGATAGTTGAGAAGAAAATGTATAATGCATGAGACCGCGATATTCCTGCAGCAGCAGTACATACCAAGCGACAGTATGCCGAGAGAGAATATGAGAAGCGTGTGCATAAGACCGAATATACCGCCGCCGAAGCCTGTTATAATATACGGCAGCGCGGCGCCCAGGCACAGTATAACACAGCCCCGCCCGCTGCGGCTGATGCGGACTCCGTCAACGGTCTCGAAAATTTTAACGCCGACTGCACGAAAGTACATCTCCTCCGATACGGCGGTCACAAGGATTGCAAACGCGAACCAAAGGTTCGCTCCCACAGACATTGGGCTGTTCGGAGTGTAGATATTTCCGAGCGCACTTGCGGCAACGGCAATAAGACCGAATGCGAGCATAGATGCTGCCGCCGCGGGGCGGCTGCGGTATTCGCCGCGCCGTATAAAAAACGTCGAGCCTATAATGACCGCAAGGCGAAAGCCTATCTGCACGGGTGCGGCGTCGCCCGGAAAATACTTTTTCTCGATAAAAGCGCACAGAAAAAGGCAAAGAGCAAAGGCGACGCAGCCGAACAGATATAAGGCTTTGCCGTGTTTTTTAAGAAACATAATCTAACCTCGGTCACCGATCTTTACGGTGAAATACATATATATTTTCCCGCTGCCGTAATCGGTGGGATACATAACTGATACAGTGCCGTCGTTTACGGAGCCGTTTCGACTGTTTGCGACTATCAGCGCCGTGGTAAGTCCGCTGCCCTGCACCCCGTCGAATATGCGGTTCGCGCACAGCTCGAAATCATAGGTCCCCGTTGTATTCTTCCATATCTCGCAGCGGTTCTCTCCCTCGCGCATGGCGACAATGTACAGCCCTCCGCCCGACTCAAACATCCGCGCCGAATAGCATACATCCTCACCCGCAAAGTTAATGGGTCTGTGGTACAGAAGCTTCGGTTTTGCCCCCGGCTCGCGGACATCGTATACCGAATACCAATACTCCCAGTACGCCGTGTCATGGTGGAAATTCCTGTGCATACGCGTAGAAGTCAGAACGTGCAGATAGCCGTCCGACGAAAGATATGTGTCGCCGCGGGCGTTATTTGATGTCGTGGGAAACAGGCTTGCATACTTCTGCGTGTAGTCCGCGGCGGAAACGGTCTGCATGGTGTACTGATTTCCGTACAGTTTCGGAAAATGAAACAGATTTACTTCATCCCACGCATAGTTCGCACCCGTGACAGTACCGGAAAGCCCGAGAGTCGAAAGCAGAACGTCCCGACCGCCGACGACATACAATCCCCCCGCGCCGTCGGAAAAGCCGTACAGATAGCAGTGTCGGTACGTTTCCGAAAGCTTGGTTTCAATGCCGTACGTGTTCCACTCATGGGTCTTATAATCGTAAATAAAGCGGCAGAAATAGCCCTCGCGCGTGCCTCCGCAGCACATCAGAACAAACAAGCCGTTCGTGTCGTCAAGTATGGGCTGAGTGTAGCCGTAGCCGCCCGGCGCGCTGCCGTTGGGGAAAGAAAGCGACGTGCGTGAGGCGGTGATATCATATGTGCCGTCGATGTTCGGCTTTGCAGGGTCAAAGTACGCGGTGAAAGCGCTGAGACCGTTTCCGACAGCGTCTCCGACCATAATGTAAACAAGCCCGTCGGCGGCATAGAAAATGTTCGGCTTTGAAGAATGGTTCGCGCACTGATACGTGCCGACGGCGCGATATGTACCGTCGTTCTCAATTTTGAAAACCGTGAAATCTACGCCTATCTGCCCCCACGAGGTGTTGTTATCGTTCATGGGAATAACGGCGAATGTGCCGTGAGGTGTTTCAACAAGTCTTGTTTCATGATTTGAGTGCGAAGCAAGCGAAGAATATGATGTCTCAAGCGGGTGTGCGTCGGAAACGCTGACACCCTCTGCGCTCCATGATTCGGAGATGTTATAAACGGGATCGGGGTCCGAGCCGTCCGAATCGAGCGGATCAACGAATGAAGCGTCCTTGATTATATCCGTTTTCACCCACACGATATATGTGCTGCTGCCGAATGTGAGATCATAATAGATATATGCGCTCGGAACATCGTCGCCCCACGCGGATCTGAGGGCTCCGACGCCGCGGTATATGCTGCACTTTACGTCGTACCCCGTCGAACTCTTAATTGCGCGCTCAAAGCGTGCCGCAAGACTTGCGGAAGAAAGCGCCTCGGCACTGCGATAGCGGAAGTTCATCCTGATGGAATCACCGCTGCCGGTAACATACTCAAAATCATTTGCGTTTTTGTGGAACGTCCAGTATTCTATCCACGTACGTGAAACGTGCAGACTATCCTCGCCGCGCCGCCTGTAGATCGCGGCATCGCGTGAAAACTCACCGTTATCCCCTTTTGAAAGAATGATCGAATCTATATAAACCGTGTCGCCGAGATATGATCTCGCAGCGCAGTCAATACGCAGCGACTTCAATGCGCCGCGCCATCCCGCGAGTCCGTCAAGCGAAAACGTGCAGGTATTGTATTCGTCCTCCTTGATAAGTTCAATTTCAGACGTGTGTCTTGATTCGGAGACCGCGTCATCCCCCGCGGCAAAATGCAGACCGCTCATATAGCTTCTCCTGCGGGAGGCAGCGGGCAGCTTATAGACAAGTGTTATTTTATCAAAGTCACCGCATGTAAGTCCTTCCGAGCCGAAATCTATAAGCACGCCCAGACCGGTGATATACTTGTCCTCGCCGACGGCAGTGACGGCAAGCGAATTTTCCGCCTCATTATACACAGCGGCGGATGCCGCGGACGCAGTCACATATTTGTCCGTCTTTGCGGCGCTGTCAAATCGAATAACGGTATTTCCGTATTTATCGGCTGCCGCAAGAGGCACTCTGCCGTTCAAAACGCCATCAATAAGAGAACAGTCCGCTTTTGCGCTCTCGCGCTTTGCGGCCTCGGACCGCGCCGATTCAAGGTCGGCACAGAATACTACAGAGTCAATGTACAGCCTGTCGCCCTCGTTTGCGCAGGCAAAGAAAAGCATCTGTCCCTCGTCGCCCTGCCATGAGCTTATGCCGTCAAGCGGCACGACCGCGCTGTGGAACCTGCCGTCTCCGTTGATACTTACAGTATATCCTCCCGCACCGCCTATGATCATCTCCGACGCGGCACTGCTGTTTCCGCCCTTGCCGGACGGCGTCATATACGTAATGACAGCATAGTCGCGGGCATCCGTGACAACAGAAGAAAGATCAATAAGCGCCGAAAGTTCTTCCCCGCTGCGGTCGCTTTCGAGCACCGCGGCGCAAAGCTGCCCGTCGCAGCGCGCCGAAACATATTCATATACCGAAACGCTTTCGTGCGGCACCATTCCGACGATTGTTTTTCTCATAATAAACACATCAACGGCATCAACTCTGCCGTCACGCGAGATATCAGCCACGGTATCAAAATTCTTATATCCGTATTTCGAATCCGATCCGACAATACATCTTCTCAAAATGTACACGTCAACCGCGTCAAGAGATCCTCCGTTATCAATATCACCGAGAATATATGTGCCCTCGGTCGCAGAAACTCTCAGCGCAGCACACTTGTCGGTGCTGTCAAAGATCAGTGCCGAAACCGTACCGTCGGCCGCCAAAACAGTCGCGGGAGCAGATAATGTGCACACAGACAAGCTCATCACTGTAACAGCTGCCAAAAATACGGATATCAGCTTTTTCATAGCTTTCTCCCGACCGAAATAATAGAATAAATAGATAATATAATTATATAATATCGGTAACTTTTTGTCAATATTCCATATGCCTGCAAAATCGTAAACTATGTAGGATTACAACAGAAGTGTTACACCGAGAAAAAAAGAATAGCAATTGAGAGCCAAAAGTGTTACAGTTAAGTTACCACACCAAAGAGCAACAAGGAGGCTCCCAATTGCTATGAACAGTGTAACACAGGATATGAAGTTTCGTCAATCCCTTTTGAAATATTCGCAGAAATATGGGGTAACAAAGGCGGCGATCAAGTACAAAACGAACCGGCAGTACATCTATCGCTGACTGCGAAGGTATGACGGCACGCTTGAATCGCTGCGCGAGAAATCACGCAGACCGCATCATAATCCGAATCAGCACACCGAACAGGAACTGAAGCTGATCAGGGATATGCGCCGCCGCAATCCGGGTGCCGGACTTGTCGTGTTCTGGGTGAAGCTGCGGCAAAGAGGATATACGCGCACTGTGACCGGACTGTACCGCGTGCTTCGCCGGAACGGTGAAATGGCGGTCAAACCGTGTAATCCCAAGTATATCCCTAAACCTTACGAACAAATGAATTACCCCGGTGAGCGCGTGCAGATCGACGTCAAATTTGTCCCTGCGGCCTGCCTCGTAGGGGCAGCCACAGGCAAAAAGTTCTATCAGTATACTGCTATTGATGAATTCTCACGCTATCGGTATCTTGAAGCTTTTGAGGAGAACAGCACCTATTCCTCCGCGCAGTTTCTCATTCATATGCTCGAGCACTTTCAAAGGCTCGGCTTTTCCGTCAAGTGCGTTCAGACCGACAACGGGTTTGAGTTCACCAAGCGCTTCGGCGGCTCGGCGCCGGACAATCTTTCTCTCTTTGAGCGCGCGCTCAAAGAGAGAAAGATTGAGCATAAGCTGATCCGACCGTTTACCCCGCGTCATAACGGCAAAGTAGAACGGTCGCACCGCAATGACAATGAGTACTTTTACGCAACGCATTCGTTCTATTCATTCAGCGACTTTAAGTCTCAGCTTGCGGTTCATCTTCGCAATTACAATAACTTTCCCATGCGCCCGCTTAACTGGAATTCTCCCAAAACTACTCTCAATAATTTTTTGCGCCTCGGTGTAACATATCATTGACAAACCAACACAAGCTCGCCCAAAGCGTTTTCAAAAAAATATTGACAATCCGGTACCGATGTGATAGAATATTTAGGCTGTATACAGTCGCCCGCAAAAACGCGCGCGGTATAATGATACTTAACAATTAAATACGGAGGGATATCGAAGCGGTCATAACGAGGCGGTCTTGAAAACCGTTTGACCTTACGGTCACGTGGGTTCGAATCCCACTCCCTCCGCCACCGAAAGAAGCCGAAAGGCTTCTTTTTTTTTCGGCGGCGGAGATTCCGGAGTGGGATTCGAAAGGGCGGCCGCATCGCGTAGCGGCGACGAAAACAGTACAGTGTACTGTTTTCAGCCCGTCGGTCTGCTCTTGCTTCAAGCTCAAACTGCATTAATGAGCGCGAAGAGCCGAAACGCGTTTCGGCGTTTACTTATAACCCGAATTTATCCCACTCCCTCCGCCAGTCGAGAGCCTCGACACGCAAATAGATGTCCTGTTCTTGTGCGCGCCTTATACCGATAACCTCTCTGCCTTTATTGCGCTGCTATCTGAATCCGTAAGACTTTTTTCGGGCGGCGGAGAACCCGGAGTGGGATCCGAAATGGCGGTCGCGTCCGTCTGCTTTCCACGCAATGCCTCACGCATAAATAAATCCCCGCACGCTGCAGCGTGCGGGAATCTGTTTTTTTGCTATTCGCCAAAGGTTTTAACACATCATCTCTCCGAGAGTGTGTGCAACGGCTCTCAGAAATTCCTCCGTATTGACCTTGTGCTTGTTTTCAAGCTTTGAAAGCAGATAAAGGTCTCCGGTCATTATACCCGACTCGATAGTGTCGACAGTCGCCTTTTCAAGGCTGTCGGCAAACTCGCAAAGCTCGGGCAGTCCGTCAAGCTCGCCGCGCTTGCGCAGCGCGCCCGTCCATGCAAAGAGCGTTGCGACGGAGTTCGTGGAGGTCTCCTCGCCTTTGAGATATTTGTAATAGTGGCGCTGGACCGTGCCGTGCGCCGCCTCGTACTCGTACACTCCGCCGGGAGACACGAGAACGCTCGTCATCATGGCAAGGCTGCCGTATGCCGTTGCGACCATGTCGCTCATAACGTCGCCGTCGTAGTTTTTGCACGCCCAGATGTAGCCGCCGTTCGATCTTATAACTCTTGCGACCGCGTCGTCGATAAGCGTGTAGAAATACTCGATACCGGCTGCCTCAAAGCGATCCTTATAGTCTTTTTCGAATATCTCGGCAAAGATATCCTTGAAACGGTGGTCGTACTTTTTGGATATGGTATCCTTTGTGGCAAACCACAGATCCTGCTTTGTATCAAGCGCATATGAGAAGCAGCTTCTCGCAAAGCTTTCGATTGACGCGTCCGTATTGTGCATGCCCTGCACAACTCCGCCGCCCTTGAAATCGTGAATGAGCTGACGTGTCTCTTTTCCCTCGGCATCGGTGCAGACAAGCTCGCAGCGGCTGCCTGCGGGGGCACGCATCTCCGTGTTTTTATAAACATCGCCGTACGCGTGTCTCGCGATGGTGATGGGCTTTGTCCATGTGGGGATGTAAGGAGTTATGCCCTTTACGATAATGGGCGCGCGGAACACTGTACCGTCAAGGATGGCGCGGATTGTGCCGTTGGGACTTTTCCACATTTCTTTCAGGTTATATTCGCTCATGCGGGCTGCGTTGGGCGTGATGGTCGCGCACTTTACCGCAACGCCGTATTTCAGCGTAGCTTCGGCAGATTCAACCGTAACTCTGTCGTCGGTAGCGTTTCTGTTTTCAAGCCCGAGGTCGTAATACTCCTTTGTAAGGTCAATGTAAGGGC
>USKS01000061.1 GCA_900555345.1 uncultured Eubacteriales bacterium | reverse complement strand
TGGGCTCGGAGATGTGTATAAGAGACAGGCACCGTGCCGCCCTTACGTAATCCGCCGAAGAATCTACGGCATTGTTATCGACAAATACGCAGTATATACGGTTGTCGGCTGCATATTCGTACGCCTTATAAAGAAGCTGTTCATCGGGCGAGAGCTTGTTATAATACCAATAATCGTTGTAGTCGGCGTTTTCGGAAACATAAGCCGCAATATCCGCCGCCGAAACGACCTCTTCGTATTCGTTGCAGCCGTCGGTCTCGGTTTTCGCAAATGCGAAAACGCCCTGCCTGCGATACTCCTCCGCCGTCGCTTTGTAGTCCGCGAGAGTTTGGAGAAGATCCTGCTGCTCAAGGTAAAAACGGTACTGCTTTGCGTACACGGACAGTCTCGAGTACAGGACCGCACCCGCAGCGGAAGCAAGACTCATCATAAGGACGGCAGCTGCCAGAAGGACCGTCACTGTCGCCCGTACACTCATGCGTTTTCCGCGGTTTTCTTTTTTCACGTTGTCCTCCTCAAAATGTACCGCCGTATTTCAGCGTATTCTGACCTTTTCAAGCTTTTTCAGCATAAGCGCCGCAGCCGTGCCGACGATTATGCCCGCAAGCGTTCCGGCAACGGCAAGCACCGGCATATACCAGCCGAGCTCTTTTACTCCCGTTACGGCGACGGCGACCGCAAGCTGCGCCGCATTATGGCTGACGCCGCCCGCAATGCTTACGCCCAGCGGAGAAAACCTGTCCGTTTTTTTCAAAAGCAGCATTACCGCAAGGCTCAGCGCCGCGCCCGCGGCACTGTACCAGAGGCTCAGAATGCTGCCGAACAAAAGTGCCGTAAGGGTGCAGCGCACAAGCGATACCGCGGCGGCGTATCCCGCGCCCATTCTGTACAGAATGAATATCACAAATATATTGGCAAGCCCCGGCTTTATGCCCGCAAGCCCGAAGTGTATAAAGCTTTCCGCATACGAAAGCATCATTGCCGCAGCCACCGTCATTCCGAGCACGCACAGGGCGCGGGGGGTGAGACGGGCGGGCTTTCCGCTCTTATTGACCGGAGTATTCATGAAAACATCACCCCGCAATATCGACTACGGACTCTTTTTCGGACACTATGCGCACGGACATCCTGTTTGGCAGGCAGACGATACTCTCCCCGCCGCGGCTTACGGAATGTGTCTTTTCGCATATTTTATCCGGACACGAGGCGTCTTTGACAAAGACCTCGCCGTCTTTTATGACCACGGTGTTTTCTCCGTACTTTGTCTTAACTTCGATCTCCGCGTCCTTTTCAAGAGAACAGCTGCCGTACTCCGCGCCGTCTACGTATATGACCGCTTTTGTGCCGTCGGAAGAGACAAGCCGCATTACAAGCGCCGCCGTTCCGCATACCGAAAGCAGCGACAGAGCAAGAATTATGTCTCTGAAAAGCTTTTTGTTTTTCATTCGGCTTTACTTTTCATTTATTCTGTGCTTTCCGGAGTAGTCCGCGGTCTTTATGCAGCCCACGGGACATACCTCGGCACACTTACCGCAGTCGGTGCACTTATCGTAGTCGATCTCGGCAAGGTTGCCGCTCACCGCGATGGCACCCGTAGGACAATTTTTCTCGCATTTGCCGCAGGCTATGCAGGCGGCAGTGCATTTTTTCCTTGCGACGGCGCCCTTTTCCCTGTTCGAGCAAACAACTACCTGACGTTTCACGTCCGGCATCATGCTGATTATCTTCTGCGGACACGCCGCGGCGCAAAGGCCGCAGCCGATGCACTTTCTGAAATCCACACGCGCAAGCCCGTCTTCGACGCATATGGCGCCCTCGGGACAGACTCTCGCGCAGTCGCCCCTGCCGAGACAGCCGAAGGAGCACATGCCGTCTCCGCCGTAAAGCATTTTTACGGCTTCGCATGTGTCTATGCCGTGATACTCAAGCTTTTTGCCCGTGTGACCGCAGTCGCCGCCGCAGCGCACCGTTGCGACCTGCTCCACCGTATCCTCAAAGGCTTTTCCGAGCATATCGGATATATCCTTTGAGACCTTGTCGCCGCCGGGGATGCACAGATTTGTTTTTACGTCAGGATCGCTTGCGAGCGCCTTTGCGTATCCGTCGCAGCCGGAATATCCGCAGGCGCCGCAGTTGGCGCCGGGCAGACATTCGCGTATCTTTTTTTCAAGCTCGTTTTCCTTAACGCTCATAAACTTCGCCGCGGCAACAAGCACCGCCGCGCATATGAGTCCTATGCCCGTAACCGCGAGGGCGGGTATGAGAATAGCTTCAAGCATTTTTCACCCTCCCTTACGCAAACAGATTTTCGATAATGCCCTGAAATCCGTAGAACGTCAGAGCTACAATGGAAGCCGAAACAAGGGTTATGGGCATGCCTCTGAAGCATTTGGGCGGGTTTGCCGCCTCGACGCGCATACGCACACCGGCGAACAGCACCATTGCCAGAAGGAATCCCAGTCCGCAGCCAAGAGAGGACGCCATTGCCTCTATAAAATTATAGCCGTCGGTTATATTGTTGGAGGCAACGCCCAGAACGGCGCAGTTTGTGGTTATAAGCGGCAGATATATACCAAGCGAGCGATGCAGCGCGGGCATATATTTTTTGAGGATTATCTCCACAAGCTGTACAAGCGAGGCGATAACGAGGATGAACACTATCGTCTCAAGATACTCAAGCTCGAAGCGCGCAAGCAGATAGTAGTATATGGGATATGTCGCCGCGGTCGCGAGCAGCATTACGAACGTTACCGCAATGCCCATGCCGCAGGCGGGACCTACCTTTTTGGAAACTCCGAGAAACGGGCATATGCCGAGAAACTTTGTTAGCACATAGTTATCGACGATTATGGAGGTCAGTATTATCACAATAAGTCCTTTGAACATATTATTTTCCCTCCTCCTCTCTCGGCGTTACATCGTTTTTGCGGCAGAGCGCCGCGCCGGGACAGCCCTCGCAGCCGCCCGCAGCGGCGGGCTTTTTGCGCTTTGTCAGTTTATTCACTACGGCGATGAGCACGCCGAACACGAAGAATCCGCCGGGGGACATTACGAGAATGGACACGGTGTGATCCTTTATAAAAGGTATCTCCATACCCATCCACGAGCCTGCGCCGAACACTTCTCTTATGCTTGCCATGCAGAAAAGGGCAAGCGTAAAGCCCACGCCCATGCCGACCGCGTCCACCGCAGAGTCAAAGACCTTGTTTTTGGAAGCGTACATTTCGGCGCGGCCGAGGATTATGCAGTTTACGACTATAAGCGACAGAAATACGCCCATCGCCTCGTACAAATCGGGGAGATATGCATGCATCACCATTTCAACAACGGTCACAAAACCCGCGATGAGCACTATATAGCACGGTATGCGCACTTTGTCGGGGATGACGTTTCTCAGCGCCGATATTGCCATGTTGGAGCAGATGAGAACGACAGTCGCCGCGATGCCCATGCCGAACGCCTTGGAAACGCTGTCCGTCATGGCAAGAGTGGGGCACGTGCCGAGTATCAGCACAAGGGTGGGGTTTTCTTTTATAACGCCCTTTATAAAGTTTTTCCAAACAGACATTATTTTCCCGCCTCCTCTGCAAGCTTTACCGCGTCAAGCGCGCCTTTGACGGCATTTCGGAACGCGGTGGACGAATATGTCACTCCCGATACAAGATCAACGTCCTCGGCGCTGTCGGCGTCGACGCCGATATAGCTTTCGGGATACTCCGCGCCGAAGTCTTTTGTTTCGGAGTAGTTCGTCATAACGATGCCGGTCACCTTACCGTCGGTGCCGACGCCCAGAGTAAATGTCATAGGTGCGCCGGAATATGCAGATGTCGTTGAGATCGTCACGGCGTATCCCGCGCCGCCGCTTTCCTTATATATACCGGTAACGCACTCCGCCGCGTCTGACGGTATATCCGCTTCTTCAAAATCCTTTGCTCCCGGCAGCACCTCTGCCAGAGAAGCGTTTTCTTTGAGAAAAGCGTTCTTTTCGATTATGGGCTTTGTAACATAGTTTATAGCCGCGAGAAGTGCCGATACCACAAGGCATATAGCAGTCAGCACTATTATGCTTTTGAGATTGTCTTTTTTCATGCTGCGGCACCTCCGAATATTTTTCTCGCCGTGAGCTTTGTTATATACGGCGTAAGGAGGTTCATAAACAGTATGGCAAAGGAAACGCCCTCGGGATAGCTGCCGAAGCAGCGTATGGCAAAGGTGATAAGTCCGCAGCCGACGCCGAAAATGACTTTGCCCCACTTTGTGGGCGGCGTTGTGCTGTAATCCGTCGCCATGAATATTGCGCCCAGCAGAAGTCCGCCGCCGAGCACCTGATATACGGCGTCCGTAATATCAAAGCCGGTCGTGAACAGCGTGAGCAAGAATACCGTTCCCACAAACATAACGGGCGTGTGCCAGGTTATGACGCGGCGGCAGAGCAGATAGGCAAAGCCCGCAATAAGCGCTATGGCGCAGGTCTCGCCAAGCGAGCCGCTTCTCTGCCCCATAAGCATTCTGAATATTGACGGCAGCTCGTCGTATTTCTGCTGAGATATAAGTGCAAGAGGGGTGGCGCTGCTTGTAAGATCGGCGCCGCGGGGGGATACGAATACCGTGCTCTCGGCAAACGAGAGAAGCATTACGACTCTCGCGGTGAGCGCGGGATTCGCAAAATTGTATCCTATACCGCCGAAAAGCTGCTTTACCACAACTATGGCAACAAGGCTGCCGATAACTGCCTGCCACTCGGGTATGCCGACGGGCAGGTTGAACGCCAGAAGCATTCCGGTAACGACCGCCGAGAGATCGCCTATGGTAAGCTCCCGCTTTGTAATAAGTTCAAACGCAAGCTCGCCAAGCACGCAGCTGAGCACGCATATGGCGGTTATATAAAGGGAGCGCGCGCCGAACAGCCATATAGAGGCGGCAAACGCGGGCAGAAGCGCGATGATAACGTCAAGCATTATGCCCGTGGTCGTAACGCCGCTTCTGATATGGGGCGAAACAGATACATTCAGCTTGTTCATTTTTCCGCCCCTTTCTTTTTATCCTGTTTTGACTGATAGCTGCGCAGCGCCGCTTTTGCCAGCTTGTTCTGCTGAACGAGCGGACGCTTTGCGGGACATACATAGCTGCAGCAGCCGCATTCCATGCAAAGATTTACTTTGAGCTTTTTCAGCGCCTCCATATCGGCGGCGTCGTTTGCCGCCGCGATCGCAACGGGCGCAAGCCCGAAGGGACAGGCGTTCGTACATCTGCCGCATCTTATGCACGGCGTCGCTGCCCTGGGCGACGCTTCGGCATAGCTCAGCGCAAGCAGACCGTTCGTCTGTTTCAGCACGGGCAGCGTGAAGTCGGCGACGGCTATACCCATCATGGGTCCGCCGTACAAAACCTCGGCAGGCTCCCCCGAAAATCCGCCGCAGAAATCAAACACATCGCCGACGGGCGTTCCTATGGGGGCTGTTACGTTTGCGGGCTTTGCCACCGCGCCGCCCGCAACGGTTATGCATTTCTCCACAAGAGGGATACCCGTTTTGACGTATCTTGCGACGGAGGCAAGTGTCGTGCAGTTGACGACCGCGACGCCGCAGTCAATGGGCAGCTTTCCCTCTCCGATAACGCGCCCCGTGGTGTTGTAGGTGATGACCTTTTCCGCGCCCTGAGGGTACGAAGACGGCAGCACGGCAACGCGCACGTCGCTGTGGTCTGCCGCGATCTTTCGCATATTTTTTATGCACTGCGGCTTGTTTTTTTCGATACCTATAACAAAGGACTCAACGCCGAGGTATCTGCGGCAAAGCTCTATGCCCTCAGCGATCTCGTCCGCGCGGTCTATCATGGTGCGCGTGTCTCCGGTAAGATACGGCTCGCACTCCGCGCCGTTTATTACCATTATTTCTATTTTAACGTTTTCCTTTGTGCCGAGCTTTACCGATGTAGGAAAGCCCGCGCCGCCGAGACCGACGACGCCGCTTGCGCGGATAGCCGAAATAAAGCTCTCCTTATC
Organism: uncultured Eubacteriales bacterium; assembly: GCA_900555345.1. The sequence goes on along the minus strand of USKS01000061.1, from coordinate 1,626 downwards.
AAAAACCTCCGGCGGAGCAATGGAGGAGTCCGGCGTCTGAAGCCCGTCGCACTCGACGATGACCGTCAAAGCCGCGGCGCCCGAGGGCTGAAGCGTTTCTTCAACAGACTTTACCGTGCCCGAGACGCCGGAATATATGGGCGACGAAACAAAACCCGCCGCCTCGCCTATAAGCGTGCCGACGCATACAGCGTCTCCTTTTTTTACCGTCGGTGTCGCCGGGGCGCCTATATGCTGCGTCATGGGATAGTAAGCGATCTTCGGCGCAGGCATACGCACCGGGACGGACTCGGCGGTATTTTTTCTGTGCGGGACAGAAATGCCTTTTATATGAGACATTTATCCGACCTGCCTTTCTTTTGTCTTAAAATTTCTTTATTTGTAGTATACATGGAAAGCGCTCAAAAGTCAATTTGTACTATGATACTTTTCTGTTAGTTTTAACATATTTTGCCGTATTTTTTCGCCTGAGGGAAAAAATGATCTCAAAATCCGTTTATTTTCACATAAATATGTGAAAATTCACACTTTTCGTGTTAATTATGTTGACATTGCCGCCGCGCGGAAGTATAATTTAATATGTAGGACGAGGAAAGGAGGTCTCTCTCAGGTGTTTAAGGACAGAAGAGCGCAGATACGCTCGCTTCTGACGGAAAAAGCTTTTGTTTCATACGAAGAGCTTTTCGCCATGTTTCCCGACGTTTCGCAGATGACGGTTCGCCGCGACATAGATTTTCTCGAAAGCCGCGGAGAAGCCATAAAAGTGCGCGGAGGCGCGCGCAGCATGCGGTTTATTACAGAATCCTCGGACGAGGCGTACGCAAGCAGACTCAACGAAAACGTACATTCAAAAATAAGCATTGCCAGAAAAGCCGCCGAAATGCTTGAGGTCGGCAGATCCATATTTCTCGATTCCGGCTCGACTGTGCAGCAGGCTGTGCAGTTTATACCCAACGAGCGGTTTACGTTCACGACCACAAGCCCCGTAACGGCGCTTGAGCTTTGCCGCATAGGTCAGCCCGCGGTGAACCTTGTGGGCGGCAGACTCGACCATGACTATCAGTCCGTATCGGGACTGCAGGCAATGCGATACCTTTCCGAAATAAACATAGACACCGCCGTGCTCTGCCCCTCCGGGCTTTCCGAGGCAAGCGGCTTTACCGGCGGCAATTATAACGAGTGCGAACTGAAGCGCGCAGTCGTTGCAAAGGCAAGATATGTGATAATGCTCATGGACATATCAAAGGCGGACAGAAGCCTGCCGTACACGTTCTGCACACTTTCCGATGTGGACTGCCTTATATGCGACGCGCCCCTTCCCGCCTCCCTTGCGGCGAAAGCCGACGCCGCGGAAGTCAGGGTCATAGATATTTCAAAAGAAGAAAATCAAAAATAAATAATACATACTGAAAGGAATGATGATTTTGGCAAATCCCGTAATTATGCCCCGCCAGGGTCAGAGCGTTGAATCATGCATTATAACGACGTGGCATAAAAAAGTCGGAGATACGGTAAACGAGGGAGATATTCTTTTCTCCTACGAAACCGACAAATCCGCATTTGACGAAAAATCACTGTTTTCCGGCACACTTCTGAAGATACTGTTTGAGGAAGGCGACGTTGTTC
>USKS01000060.1 GCA_900555345.1 uncultured Eubacteriales bacterium | reverse complement strand
CGGCATACGAGCTTCGCCTTAGTCTCGTGGGCTCGGAGATGTGTATAAGAGACAGCGCAATGCCCGCGTTGAACAGAACGTCGATGATCCCCTCTTCCGTCGCGCCGTCGTACACCTGGTTCACCGCGCCGGACAGCGGCAGGTTTACAAGGATCGCGCCGAAGCCGATAGGAAGCAGCAGCGTCGGCTCCATATCCTTTTTGATAGCAAGAAAGATCAGCACCGCGCCGATCACCCACATGACGACTTCGCGCCATGTGATATTCAGAACGTTTGAAAACAGCTCTGCCATATTTCTCTTTCCTCTTTTCGGTTATTTCAAATGTTTTGGGGCAGCGGCGTTTCTCTGCGCCTTTCGCCGGAATACGCGTCCTGCCCCGAAAACTAAAAAGACTTTTATCGGACGCCGAAAGAAGCGCCCGATAAAAGTCTTGCCGTTTAATTCTCAAGCGGGCATTTCTGCCGTACTGACGCCGAAGACGCGGATAAGTGCCGCCGACTACTCCCTTTTACCGGAATATTACGCATTTATAATATCACATTCCCTTAAAATTTTCAACACTTTTTTCGATTTTTATGCATCTGTTTTTTGCCGGGAAACGTATCCGCGTGCCTATGCTGCGCCGCAACGTGCCCGAAAAAAGCGAAAAAGTAGGCTCTGCCTCTTTATTTTTTCGCCGTGTTATGTTATACTACATTAGATAGTCATTATGCGGCGATGTTCTTTGCTTCGCCGCAGCCCCGACTGCAACCGCAGCGCCGAAAGCGCCGCGCGCCGCATTGCCGATCGGCAATGCGGGCTTTCACAACAGATCTTCGGCGCTTCGGCGTCTTTACGGCAATACGAAAGGAAACAAGCGATATGTGCGGTATTGTAGGCTTTACCGGAAATATAGTAAACAGAAACGAAGTCATCCGCAAAATGGCTGACAGGATAATACACCGCGGCCCCGACATGGAGGGCTACCACATAAGCGGCGACGGAAAGTACGACAGCATTGCCCTCGGTCACCGCAGGCTGAGCATCATCGACCTTTCCGACGGTCATCAGCCCATGTACAACGAGGACGGCAGCGTCGTCATCGTTTACAACGGCGAGGTGTACAACTTTGAAAGCCTGCGCGACGAGCTTATCGCCCACGGTCACGTTTTCAAGACCCGCTGCGACACGGAGGTACTCATCCACGGCTGGGAGCAGTACGGCACCGCTCTCGCCGCAAAGCTGAGAGGCATGTTCTCCTTTGCCATATGGGATTCCAACACAAATACGCTGTACGGCGCGCGCGACTACTTCGGCATAAAACCGTTTTACTACTCCCGTCTCGAGGGCGGCGGGCTGCTTTTCGGCTCTGAGATAAAGAGCTTTTTCGAGCATCCCGAATACAAAGCGGCGGTAAACCCCGAGGCGCTGCGCCCATATCTCACCTTCCAGTTCAGCGCCATGGACGAAACGTTTTTCAAAGGCACGTACAAGCTGCCCCCGGCGCACTGGTTCACATGGCACGCGGGAGAAATGCACATCGAGCGCTACTGGGATGCCGATTTCTCGCATAAAACAGATAAAAGCTTTGAAAAATGCACCGACGAGCTTGACGCCAGAATACATGAATCCGTTGCGGCGCACCGCATAAGCGACGTAAAGGTGGGCGCGTTCCTCTCCGGCGGCGTTGACTCAAGCTACATCACAGCCTGCCTTATGCCCGACGAGACATTTTCCGTAGGCTTTGACTCCGGCGACGGCTCGCACAAGTTCGACGAAACAAATGAGGCGGGCGAGCTTTCCGATATACTCGGCATCAAAAACTACCGCGATATGCTGAACTCCGAGGAGTGCATAGACGCTTTTGCAAATATCCAGTACCACATGGACGAACCGCAGTCCAACCCCTCGTCCGTACCCCTGTATTTTCTCGCAAGGCTCGCAAAGCAGCACGTTACCGTTGTGCTCTCGGGTGAGGGTGCGGACGAAATATACGCGGGATACGAATGGTACGACGAAACGCCGACCATGAGAAAGTACAAAAAGCTGCCCGCGTTTATCCGCCGTGCGGCATCGGGCGCGGCACAGCACCTGCCGTACTTCAAGGGTCACGATTTCATCATTAAGGGCAGCGGCAGACCCGAGGACTGGTTTATCGGTCAGGCGCTGGTTTTCCCCGAAAAAGAAGCTTATGACATACTGAAGCCGAAATACCGCGTGGGCCCCTCCGCAAGAGAGGTCGCGGCTCCCATATACGACCGAGTGCGCGATCTTTCCGAGCTTGACAAAAAGCAGTATCTCGATCTTAACCTTTGGCTGCCCGGCGACATCCTGCTCAAGGCGGACAAGATGAGCATGGCTCATTCGCTTGAGCTGCGTGTTCCCTACCTTGACCGCGAGGTCATGCAGGACGCGGGCGTTTATCCCGATTCGTACAAAATAGCGGGCGACACAAAAGAGATACTGCGCCGCGCCGCCAACAGGACCCTGCCGGACCAGTGGGCAAACAGAAAGAAAAAGGGCTTTCCCGTTCCGATCGCCCGCTGGCTTTGCGACGAAAAGTTTTCTTCCAAAATAAAAGAATACTTTACGTCAGACGTCGCAGGCGAATATTTCGATCAGGACAAGCTTGTGGCAATGCTTGCGGATCCCGCCCACGACAGGCGCAAGATCTGGACGGCATACACTTTCCTTGTATGGCACAAGCAGTTTATAGAAGGCGCCGCTTTCGGCGCAAACATATGAAAAGAGGCATTTTATGAACTCTCAGATCGTTCCCGTATTTCTCGGCGCGGATCTTAACTGCTACAACTTCGCCCGCGCCTTTCACGAGGCGTACGGCGTAAAGTCGTGGGCTTTCGGGCGCTATGAAATATCCGCCACGAAGTATTCCAGAATAATCAATTTCAAAACCGTGCCCGACATGGACTGCGAGGAAACCATGCTGCGTGAGCTGCACGCCTTTGCAAAAGAGCATACGGGCAAAAAGCTGTATCTTTTCGGCTGCACGGACGATTACGCCGCAATGATAATCCGCCGCAAGTGTGAGCTTTCGGAGTACATTGCGCCCTCCCCCTCCCCCGAGCTTTACGGCTCTATACAGAAAAAAGCCGAGTTTTACGAAATGTGCGACAAATACGGCATTCCGTATCCCGCCACAAAGGTCATAAGCGCCCCCGCGCGACCGGAGGATATAACTTCCGACGTGCTCGGCTTTGACTACCCCATTATAGTTAAGCCTTCTTCAAGCGTTGACTATTGGAAGCATCCTTTCGACGGAATGAAAAAGGTCTATATCGCAAAGGATAAGGAAGAGGCGGCAAAGATCACCGAAGAAATTTACGCCTCCGGCTATCCGGACAGGATGATCCTGCAAAAGCTTATCCCCGGCGGCGACTCCGAAATGAGAGTGCTGACGGCTTTCTCCGACAAGAGCGGACGCGTTCGCGCCATGTGTCTCGGACACACCATGATAGAGGAGCATACGCCGAAAGGACTCGGCAACCACGCCGCTATCGTGACGGAGCCGGCCTCGTCTTTGGCAATTGCGGAAAATATAAAGCGTATGCTTGAGGATCTGGGCTACACCGGATTTTCAAACTTTGATATCAAATACGGCAGAGACGGCGAAGGCTTCAGAGTATTTGAAATAAACCTGCGCCAGGGCCGCAGCAATTTCTACGTTACGTCCTGCGGACTGAATATCGCAAAGCTTGCGGTCGAAAAATGGGACGACGGCGGTGATGACTGCGTTATGAACGAAAACGTTCATTTCTGGCATCATGTTCCCGCCTCCGTTGCCTATAAATATACGGAGGACGCCGATCTTGCGGCGAAGGCAAAGGAGCTTGCCAAAGAGGGTCGCGAGACCTGCTCGCTTCTGTATCCGTATGATCTGCGGCTGAATCCGCTCAGATTTCTGTGCGTTATGGAGCAGCTGCGCCGCCAGAAAAAGAAATTCAGAATTTACTATCCCGTAAAGAAATAGTCAATCGCCAAAAAAGGAGGCGTTCGGCATGACACCGCAAAAGCAGCCGCTGCTCGGCATACTCGGCGGCCTCGGCCCCATGTCAAGCGCGTATTTTTACGAGCTTATAACCGCACATACGAAAGCGTCCAGAGATCAGGATCATATTGATATAATCCTGTCCTCCAACGCCTCAACGCCGGACAGGACCGCGTATATCATGAAGCAGAGCACGGAAAGTCCGCTGCCGTACATGGTCGCGGACGCAAAGCGCCTTGAGATATACGGTGCGGACGCCATAGTTATCCCCTGCAACACTGCGCACTATTTTCTCGATGAGGTGCGCGCTTCGGTCAGCGTACCCGTACCCAGCATTATAGAAGAAACGTCAATGTACCTCAAAAAGGCAAATGTCAAAAAAGCAGGTATCATGGCGACTGAGGGCACCGTATCAAGCCTTTCGTACCAGAAAAAGCTTGACGCCGTCGGGCTTGAATGCGCCGTGCCGGACGAGAAATATCAGAGATATCTGCACGAGATCATATACGACGACGTTAAAAGCGGCGCCGAGCCCGATCTTGACAAATTTTATGCAGTTGCCGAACATCTTGCCGCGAAAGGCTGCGACCGCATGATACTCGGCTGCACCGAGCTTTCGCTCATAAAGCGCATCATCGGAAACGACGAGCGATTTACAGACTCGCTGGAAGTGCTCGCGCACAAAGCCATAAGGCTCTGCAATAAAGAAACGGTCGGTTTTTCTCCCGAATTTGACCTTATGGACTGACAAAGCCCGCGCAGCGCCGCGGCAGAATACCGCACGGAAAGGATACATATATATAAAGGCATGAAGCTTGCTGATATACTGAAGAGCACCGCCGTATGCGGTGAAATTCCGGATACGGACTGTACAAATATCGAATACGACTCGCGCAAAGCCCGCTTCGGCGACTTGTTTGTGTGCCTTGTGGGAGCAAAGCGCGACGGGCACGATTTTGCCATGCGCGCCTACGATAACGGCTGTCGCGCCTTTTTGTGCCAGCGCCGTCTCGATCTGCCCGCCGACGCCGTGCAGGTGATCTGTGCCGACACGCGCAGCGCCCTTGCGTCGTGCGCCGCCGAGTTTTATATGCACAGTGCCGACAGGCTGCACATAATCGGTATTACAGGCACAAAAGGCAAGACCACCACTGCCCTGCTGACGGCGGCTATTCTCAACGCCTCCGGCATGAACTGCGCCTATATCGGCTCAAACGGCGTGATCATCAACGGCAAGCATACGGAAACGGTAAATACCACCCCCGAAAGCCTTGAGCTGCATCACTACTTTTCGCTCATGGTCCGCTCCGGCGTGAAGTACGCCGTGCTTGAGGTATCGTCTCAGGCACTGGGTCACCACAGAACGGACGGTATTCCGTTTGAGGTCACAGCCTTTACAAATCTGTCAGAAGATCATATCGGCGAGGGCGAGCACCCCGATTTTGAGGACTACCGCCGCTGCAAAAAGCGCCTGTTTACCGATTACGGCTGCAAATACATGATATATAATGCGGACGATCCCGCGGCAAAATACATGACAGACGGCTGTGATGCCGAAAAGATATCCTATTCACTTGACCCCGCGGCGGATGCCGTGTTCACCGCGTCGTCCGTGGAAGAATACCGCACAAGAACCTCCCTCGGAGTAAACTTTGTCTGCAGCATTAAAAACAGAATGTCAAAAGTACCCGTAAGCCTTATGTCGCCGGGAAAATTCAGCGCGTACAACGGACTTTGCGCCATTGCCATCGCGTCATGCTTCGGCATAGAGCCTGATTTCGCGGCGTCCGTTCTGCGGCGCACCCCCGTGCAGGGGCGTTTTGAGATCGTAGAGGGTCTTGCGGACAGAACGTTCATCATTGACTACTCTCACAACGGTCTGAGTCTTACAAAAGCTCTCGAAACTCTGCGCGAATACTCACCCGAGCGACTCATCTGTCTTTTCGGCAGCGTCGGCGGCAGAACGCAGTGCAGACGCCGCGAGCTTGCCGAGGCAGCGGGCAAATACGCCGACTATTCCATAATAACCTCCGACAACCCCGATTTTGAAGCGCCCGAGGATATAATCAAAGATATTGCCGCCGCCATGCCCGAGGGCGCGCACTTTGAGTGCATAGTAAACCGCGAGGACGCCATAAAGCGCGCCGTCGAAATGTCGCGTCCCGGGGACATTGTGCTGTTCGCCGGCAAGGGGCACGAGACATATCAGCTTGTCTGCGGAAAGAAAGTTCCGTTTTCCGAGAGAGGCATAATCCTCGACTTCTGCGAGGAACTGAGCGCGGTACGCTGAAAGCGGACCGTCCCCGAAATATCGATTTACAAAGCCTGTGCAAACGTTTGCGCAGGCTTCGTTTTTTGCGGCACAGTACCGCGGCGTACCGCGGCGCTGCCCGCGGCAAACCGATAATGGGCGGCATTTTATGCGCCGATCCGCTCTTGTTGTGAAAAACGGTGTGTGACCACAATATATAGTGGTCTTTTTTATTTGAAAAGACATTTTTTACCAATATATAGAGTTTGTCACAAAAAGCGTGTTATGTATTTGTTAATAGTGCTGATTTGCTCATATATTGGTAAAAAACATTGACTGGATACAACATATAGTGGTATAATAAAGGAGCTGACAATAAATAATAAAAATGCCGCCGAGAGCTCGGACAAAGGAGAAAAAATGTATCAGGTACTTAAAAGAGACGGTAAGATCACCGATTTCGATCTGTCGAAAATAACCCAGGCCATAACCATGGCTTTTGAGGCGCAGGAAAAGAATTTTGTTCCCTCCGTTATAGATTTTCTTGCACTGAAAGTAACCGCAAACTTCGAGCCGAAGATCAAAGACGGACTTATCGCCGTTGAGGATATTCAGGACAGCGTTGAGTCCGTGCTTATTCAGGCGGGCTATGACGACGTTGCGAAAACGTATATTCTTTATCGTAAGCAGAGAGAAAAAATACGCAATATGAAGTCCACGATCCTTGACTACAAGGAACTTGTGAACAGTTATGTAAAAGCCATAGACTGGCGCGTAAAGGAAAACTCCACCGTAACTTATTCCGTAGGCGGACTTATTCTTTCAAACTCCGGCGCAATTACGGCAAACTATTGGCTTTCCGAAATATATGATGATGAGATAGCGCAAGCGCACAACAACGCCGATCTTCATATTCACGATCTCAGTATGCTTACAGGCTACTGCGCAGCTCCTCCAGCATCGGCCGCAGCCGCTCGCACAGCTCGCCGCACCGACGCCGGTTCTGCTCACCGCCCTCCGCCACGAACGTTCCGCGGCCGGACACGGAGTAGACGTACCCCTCCTGCTCCAGCTGGGCATAGGCCCGCTGGATGGTGTTGGGGTTGATCGCCAGCTCCATGGCCAGGCTCCGCACCGACGGCAGCTGCTCCCCCGGCTGCATCACGCCCGTGACCATCAGGCGAACCTGTTCGTAGATGGGGCGGCTGTCGCGATAGTCCAGTCGAATCATCGCTCCTGCCTCCCTTTTAGTGTACTATCTATGTTAGTACGCTCAATATAGCATAGTTATGCATTCTCTGTCAAGCCGGGATCTTCCGACCATAAGGAAATCCTTGATTCATTAAAAGTCTCACAGAGTTCGCGGCCGCAGGCCGCGAAAAAGATCCGATCCG
>USKS01000059.1 GCA_900555345.1 uncultured Eubacteriales bacterium | reverse complement strand
GGCAACGGTAGAAAATGCAGCGGACGTTTTTAGGCTTTTGCCTTTTTGCGACGGAGAGATGCTGAAAAGCGCGGAAATTTCAAAACGGCTGGGTCTTATCCGCCGCAACCTCAGCGCCGCGATAAAGCTGCTTGTCCTTTTGAAAATTCTGACTCCGTGCAAAAAAGAAGGAAACAGCATAATCTATAAAGTATCGAAACCTTAATTTCAAAGCAGCGGCCTTATTAAGCCGCTGCTTTTTATATATTCTACAGAAACAACGGGCGGCACTGCCTGCCGGCGAGCATTTCGTTATATGACATATACAGCTTTGAAAAATCCGCCACGAGAGAATGAGGCTTCTTTTCGGGATCGTCCTGACAGAGCGGTACAAAGTATATATTTTTGCGGTTAAGAAGCGTGCCTATGTTGCCGAGGTTTGCCGACATTGCGTCGTTGCTCGCAAGTGCCAAAAGCAGCGGACGGTCGCAGCGCAGATGCGCTTTGGCGCACATGGTTACCGCCGTGTCCGTTATGCCGTGTGCAAGCTTTGCGAGGGTGTTGCCGGTGCACGGCGCGATTATAAGCGCCTCCAGCGGCATTGCGGGTCCGAACTTTTCAGCTTCTTCTATGGTATGAACGCACTTTCTGCCGCTTATGTTTTCAAGTGTTTCAATTAAGCGCTCCGCCTTTCCGAACCGTGTGTCGGTCGTATATACCGTTTCGCTCAGTATAGGGACAAGGTCAAGACCCGTATTTTTCAGTTCTCTGAAGGTCTCCGACGAGCAGCTGTGAGTGCAGAAGGAGCCCGTAAATGCATATCCCGTCACTGTGCGCCGCCTCGCTTTCCTGAGCGGAGAAGTCCGTTTACCGTTTTATAAATAATGGTGCCCGCCGTTTCAGGCGAATATTTACCGGGCAGTGACAGCGCAATTATGAGTCTGTCTCCCAAAAGGCTGCGCGCCTCGTCGGTAAAGCCCCCCGGCGCCGACGCAAGGTCTATAAATATCCCTTCCGCGCACGCCGCGGCGCATTCCTCACCGACGATCTGACAGGGAACAGTGTTGTAGCAAACGTCGAAACGCTCGGGAGCGCGCAGCCAATGAGACAGACCGCAGACAGCCGCGCCGTCGCTTTCCGCCGCGGCAAGGGCTGCGGCGCTTCTTGCCGCCACCGTAACGTTTGCCCCCAGTGCAAGCAGGCGCTTTGTAAGCGTTCTGCCTATTCTGCCGTAGCCGAGTACGGTCACGGACGAGTCCCAGAGAGTCTTTTTAAGCCTGGACATTGCTATTTCCACGGCGGCCTCCGCCGTCGGGATAGCGTTAAGTATACCGAACTCCTCCAATACGGCATAATCCGTCAAAGAATGGTTGTATTCCGCAGCCACTCTTTTCACGATCGCCGCAAATTTTCCGCCGAATATGTCAACAGACGCAGGCAGCTTCTCAAATATATACTCGCAGTCGACGCAGCTTCTGCCGTCATCGGTGCATATCAGCTTTCCGCCGCCCGTAAACGCGGGTATGGACATTATCACCGCATCCGCGTTTTCACATGCCTGTCTCAGATCGCGCACCCGCATCACGTTTTTATCCTCCGTGCCGCTCTCGCCGCGCCAGATAAGACATTCATCTCCCGCATCGGCAAAACGTTCCGCGCAGTATATAAGCCGCCTGTCACCGCCGCAGAACACAAGTTTTCTTTTTTTCTCCATTATAATTTACCATGCCTTTCAATACAGAACGCTGCGATCAGTACATTATATGTAAATTTCGTACTCTTGCCAGCAGGGAAAAGTACCGCGGCGATCATAGCCACCGCACACGTGACATATATTTTAACAAAGTAACTGCATCGGAGCTTTGTATATGTCACGAATTTATAACAGGAATATAAAATACGAGGCCGAAACACGGAACGAAGAACGCTGCATAGAGCTGGGGAAATACATAATCAGCACAAACGGCACCGTAAGAGAGACAGCCGCAGTGTTCGGGATAAGCAAATCAACTGTTCATAAAGACGTTACGGAAAAATTGAAGAGAGCGGACCGAAAGCTGTACGAAAAAGTCAAAACGGTACTTTCGAAAAATAAAGCGGAGCGGCATCTGCGCGGCGGATACGCGACAAAAATGAAGTACAGCGCACTCCGCGAGAGTAAGTGCGGCAATTCCGCAAAACGTAAAGCGCAGCAGACATAACAGTCACCCGAGCAACGATTAGTTGCTCGGGTGACTGTTTATTTAAAATTATCAAGACGCCGATGCGGATACTGTGAGTCGGCGCAGTTAAAGCTGCGTCGGACGCGTATCAGATCTACTGTGCGAGCGGGCGGAAAATATGTGCCTCGGGAGCGCTGCGGTGTGCGAGATCAATCGGACGGGGAGTACCGAAAACACCGCTCAGATTCGACGCTCAATGCAGATCCGCACCTCATTGCCGCAGGGCGATACAGAACTATCTACCGAGGCAATTATACAAAATGTATGGTTTTGTCGTTTCAATTGGCTGTGCCAATTGGACAAAACCAGGATTTTGTAAGCGGCGCGCAGCAGCCGCGGCTAATTGCACGGCAAGCAGCGTAACCGCGCTGCGGCGAACGAGCGAGGCTATGCCACGGCAGCCGATGAGGGGCTTGCAGCGAGGACGATGGCAGCGGGGCGGGGCAGGTGCAGCCGGTTTGCAAGACGCCGGCACGCGCCCCTGCTGCCGAGGCCGCCGCTGCGGGCACCGAGACGGTGACGCGGCGCAGCCGAGCGGACCGCCGGAGGCAGTGCCGGAGCCAGCCGCCCGCAGGGCGAGGGGCGCAGGCGCGCCGGAGGCGTCCGAGCCTCCGAGGACGGCGCAGCCGTCCGGTTCTGTCTCCGTTCCGGACGGTGCAAAAATCGGTATTGACAAATATGCTTCCGAGTGGTACAATGTCATTACCGACGAGGGTAGCGAAAGCTATCTAAGCAGCGCCCGACGTCCGAGGTAGCCCGGATTCGACGCGCCCGGTAATCTGCCGGCGCTGTAGCGTCACCACATCAAGGAGAGAGCAGCAGAGATGCTGCTCTCTCTTTTTGCGCTACCGTTCAACTACCCTCAGAGGTCGCCGCCCGCGCAGGGCTGCCCCGCGCACAGCGGCCGCTGCCGCAGCAGCGGAATACCTTTTTGACGTGCGGCGCGCACTTTCTTCTATTACTTGATATATGGGACAGTATGACATCAAACCATGCTTTCTCAAAGTCCGATTTTCGCCCGTCCCGAGGGCGATATCACGCATTGTGTGCGTGCAAAATTTGCAAAAACCGCCGACGGCGGTAAAAGATTGCTTTCCGTGCAGGAATTTTCTCAACCGCTATTCCGTGAACGCGGGTATGAATTGGTTGACCGTTACGACGAGCGAAAGCTCGTTGTACCCGAAGAACGCGACATTTCGACTGACGACGACATCATACAACAAAATATTCAGCGCGCTGTAAGGCGTGCAAAAGTGAGCTGTTTCGACATTTTGGAGTGTAACCCCGATATGGACGCATTTGCCACTATGACCATCAGACCCGAGGCAGCTAACCGTAGTGACTAGGACGAGTGTTACGGACTTATGCGCGCATGGCTTTCTAACCGCGTGCAGCGTCGCGGCTTGAAATACGTTGTTGTTCCAGAGTATCACCACGACGGCAAGTCTATTCATTTTCATGGAATTTTCAATCGTGCCGCGCTCAAGCTTGAGCGCGCCCGCAACCCTAACGGGCGTTTACTTTATCACAACAAGCAGCCCATATATAATCTTGCTGACTGTGATTTTGGTTTTTCTACCGTCATTGCAGTAGAGGGCGAAAACTCACAGGACAAAGTGGCAAAATACATCTTCAAGTACATGGGTAAGCAACTCGGATCCGGCGCAAAGGTCGGCGGCAGGTATTACCTCCATGGCGGCCGTTTGGAGCTGCCGTGCTATGAGTACAGCGACAATGCAGCAGATTTTATCGGTCAGCGCGAGACACTGCACGAAAAAACCTGTACCATTACCGGAAATTTGACCTACAAGGAGAGTTATTTTGTATGATTATCCCCAAAATGGCAAATAAAGACCTTGCTAATACTTTAAAGCAGTTATGCCGCACTGTGCGGCATGATACTGCCGTTATGGATAAGCTGCTGCCCGACGACAGATATAACACGCTGCGCAGCGTCGAGCTGCAACTCAAGTGTATAAAAATTTTGCACGACCTCGGCGACGACTCCGACAGCTGCGACAACGATATACATATCACTTTTGACAGGGGGTGCGACAAATGGGCACAGTAGCTATCACTTGCGACCGCTGCGGGAAGCAGCTGACTCCAGACGATACAAAGCTTGTATCTGTCGTTTATGCACATTATGGCACTATCGGGGCAATACTTTGCCCCGATTGCTGCACCGATATGCACCTCTTTTTTGCGGACTTTTGCCCGCAAAAATTTCGTCTGCCGTCGCTGCTCGATGCTAATCCCGCTTTGCGGGAGCGGCTGCGGCGGCGGAATTGAGATAATTCTATTGACAGTTTGGTCTGTCAATAGGAGGCGATTTTTTGCGGGCGCGATACCTAAATGATGATGAGTTTGTGCGCATATTGCGCGCACTGCCGCCCGAAAGGCGGCTTATTTTTGAGATCGCGCGGCATACCGGGCTGCGCATCGGCGACGTTGTTAAGATTCGCAAAAGCGATTTTGCCGACGGTAGCGATGGCACGCTTGGCGTGCGTTACGTCGCGCAAAAGACGGGCAAACCGGGCATAGCCGTGCTTGACGGTGAGCTCGCCGCCAGGCTTCGCAGCGCCCCCCGAGGGCGGCGCGGATACATATTTTCGAGCGAGCGCAGCCGCAGCGGGCATATTACCCGCCAGGCTGCTTGGCAATGGTTTAAAGCGGCTGCCAAAGTGGCGGGCGTAAGCCTTGACGGCTGCAGCCCGCACGCGCTGCGTAAAAGTTATGCTGTCGAGCTGCGGCACGAGCGCGGCATAGCTGCCGCGCAAGCTGCACTTCAGCACGACCGCGAGAGTACAACCGCAATTTACGCCTTTGCCGACCTTTACGGCGGCGAAGCGGATGAGCCTATACTTTTGGAGTCAAATAGACGAGGTCGCCGAGCTTGTCGCCGCAAAACTCAAAATATCGAGCAAAAAAAGGTGTTGAGTTTTCAACACCTTTTCCACAGCCACCAGGGTTTATTTTTATTTTCCGGTGTTGCCCATCGTGACGCTTCTTCGTGCGGCATATCCTGCAGCAGCTGCACCAGGTAGCGCGGCCTATCGGGCGCAGCCGTCACCGGGGAGAGCACTATCTCCATGAGAGTGCCTACCTCGCGGACTATATCCGCCCTGTACTGGGGGCGGCGGCGGCCGTTGCGCCGCGCCTCATAATCGAGCGCTGTCTCAATTTGTGCAGCGTCTGCCAGATTGTGAGTTGTGCCTATCACGATGCGGCCGCTGTCGTGCAGCTCGCTGCACGTGCCCCAGCACCATGCCTCGTTGTCGATGTGTCTAAGATATTGCGCCAATGTCATTGTTTTGTACCTCGCTTTTTTTGCCGTCTTGCAACGGCGGCGGGCAAAAGTCAATAGACGCCTTGTTAAGTTTGCCGAAGGCAAAGTTAACAAGCCGTTTGTTGACCGCCGAGCGCGTACCGGAGCGAGCGTGCCGCCGTTACAATGAGGCGGCAAAGGCGAGAACAATAGCTTTGATCGGTGCGCTTCCAAAAATTACCAGTTGACTAATTGCAAACGAGCGGCTATAATTACTGGTGACCTTTGCTGACTAAATTTTGTAGGAGGGTGTCCTGCAAGTTTAGTAGAAAGTTGATGTGGTGCACGAGCCGCAGCTGTGGGCTGCGCTTACTTACCGTGCCAATTATACAAAATGCAAATTTTGTATAATTGAGGGAAGGAATATATAAAAATGCGGTGAGGCGGCTCGCGGCTTTGCCGAAGCCCGCGCCGCGCGGCGCTCCGACCGTCGCTCAGTTATTCTTTTGCTTGCGGTATTGCTTTACCGTGCGCATAAGCTGAAATCGCTCCTCATACCGGTTTACTGCGGCGCGCGCTATATATATATTTATATTATGTTGTCCGCACACACTTTCCGTTTTTCTCAATATGATATCACCGCCGCCATGCGGCGTACAGCTGCAGGCACCGCTCACGTCGGAATTTAACAATTGACATTACGGATGATACGTAGTACAATGATGTAGGTTTATATTTCTTAAACAAGGAGGATTTCGGTATGCTGCTTGCTGTGGATATCGGCAACAGCTCCGTGAAATTCGGGCTGTTCGACAGTTCAAGTGAAAATCTTATCGCAAGTTTTTCGATTTCATCGCTGACCGTTCGCAGCGCGGACGAATACGCGCTTTGCATAAAAAGTTTTCTGCGCGATCGCTTTGACGAAAGTCTTCCGGAAATAGACGCTGCTGTTATCTCTTCTGTAGTTCCGCACATTTGTTCTGTTATTTGCAAAGCTCTTGAACAGAACTGCAAAAATAAACCTTTTATAATAGGTTCCGGCACAAAGACGGGATTTCCCATTCATATCGACGTACAGTCGCAGCTCGGTGCTGATATTGTATCAAACACCGCCGCGGCGTTTGCCGTGTGCAGGCCTCCGTTTGCGATAGTTGACGCAGGCACCGCGACCACGGTTACATACGTTGACGAAAACGGCGCGCTTGACGGTACCGTGATCGCTCCCGGCATTGCAACGTCTCTTTCGGCACTTGTTACAAGCGCGGCGCTTCTGCCGGACGCGCCTCTTACAAAGCCCGGCGCGCTTATAGGAAAAAATTCGCGCGACAGCGTTCTCAGCGGCGCGTATTTCGGCGCGGTTTACGCGATAGACGGATTTATAAGAAATATCCGCGAACAGATGCGTACCGAAAAGCCGCTTGGACTTGTCGGTACGGGCGGTATGTCCTCGGTACTTTCGGATTGCAGAAATAAGTTCACGGTGATCCCCGAGCTTACTCTCAAGGGCGCTGCTGCTCTGTATTTCCACAACAGGCAGTAAATGTATTATACAAAATTTTTCTTAATATAAATTATAACTGAATAAACAGTTACACTCTCACTTTTTGTTAATCAGGCTACGGCCGGTTATAATATTTGCATACGCCTTACCGCCTAAACGCGGACGGCAGTATTGAGGTTTGAGCCCTCGGAGGTGTTTTATGTCTTCTGTAAAAAAAGACACACGAAAAAAAGTGACGCTTATGGTCCAGCTGGCGCTGCTTTGCGCGCTGGAAGTCGTTCTGACACTGGTTTATATCCCCGTCGGAACGATAAATCTGAATTTCGGACTCGTTCCGATAGTTATAGCGGGCGTGCTATTCGGCCCCGGATACGGCGCGCTCGTCGGCGGAGTTTCCGGCATAATCACCATGATACAGGTGCTGTCCGGACAGAGCTATTTTTACACGTTTCTTGTCGCCGAAAACGCATTTGCCGCTTCTCTTCTCTGCATTGTAAAAACTGCTGCTGCAGGATTTCTGGCGGGACTTGTATTCAGGCTGCTCGACAAGGTCTCAAAGTACAGAACTGTCAACGTTCTTGCCGCATCCGCGGTTTGCCCCATTGTCAATACGGGCATTTTTGCTCTGGGTATGTTCACAATATTCGGTAAGGCGCTTATGGCGGACGAGACCATCAGCAAATGGTCGACAGGCGGACTTATTGCAGTGGTATTCGCGGCGCTTATCGGCGTGAACTTCTTTGTTGAGCTGGCACTGAATGTTGTAGTA
>USKS01000058.1 GCA_900555345.1 uncultured Eubacteriales bacterium | reverse complement strand
GTCCTGACGCGGAGGGACAAGCGTGCCGTCAGGGTTCAGCCCGTATGAAAAAATCGAAAGATATGTAAGGTACGGCAGCGTCCGTCTCAGTGTTTCGTCGCTTATATACGTATACGCATAGCCGTTTGTCCTTTTTTCAAGCCCCAGCCGCGGCGCGCCGTAGGATATGACTATGGTCTGCCCGGGGTATATCGCCTCCCTGCCGCCGAGAAGCGGATTGTTCTGCCACAGAACATTTTCGCTAACGCCGAAACGACGGGCAACGGACGAAAGCGTGTCGCCCGCCTCTACCGTGTATGTCAGCTCGGGTGTGCGCAGCACCAGCGCCTGACCCTCTGCAAGAGGGGTGCCCGGTGTGATTCCGTTATCCGCCGCTGCAAGCGCCGGAGAGAGCGAAAACTGCTCGGCTACGGACAAAAGCGTGTCGCCCGGGCGGACCGTATATATTATCATAATACAAAGCTGCCTTTCTTTTTTCTTATGCTTCATTATATGAATATAAAATATTTGCGACACATTTTGAAAGTGCTGTTGCGGTTTCGCGGCAAAAGTAGTATAATATTTCAGAAAGCAATGCAAAAAAGCCGGAGGAGGAAGAATAATGAAGAAAAACAAAAGCCTGCTCGGGCGATTTATGAAATATTACAGACCGCACAAGGTACTGTTCACCTTTGATATGCTGGCATCCTTTGCGGTTTCGGCAATAGGCATTTTCTATCCCGTGGTCACCCGCACGATGATAGGCGAGTTCACCTCCGGCAGCAGAAATACGCGCTACATAGTTACGGCAGGAGCTGCACTTTTGCTGCTTTACATCATCCGCATGCTGCTGAACTACTTCATCCAGTACCAGGGGCACATGATGGGCGTTAAAATGCAGGCGCAGATGCGCCGCGATATGTTTGAGCATCTGCAGCGCCTGCCGTACAGCTTTTTCGACAGTCACGAAACGGGCAAGATCATGTCCCGCATGACAAACGACCTTATGGATATAAGCGAGCTTGCACATCACGGACCGGAGAATATAATCATATCCACCATATCCGTGGCGGTGTCGTTCGTATACCTTGCGACCATCGACTGGCGCCTGACGCTTATAATTTTCGCCTGCGTGCCCGTTTTGTTTGCCATCTCCCTTATGCTGCGCACGAAAATGCGCAACGCTTTCAGAAAAAGCCGCGAAGCAACGGCGGTCATAAACGCCTCTCTTGAGAGCAGCATATCGGGTATACGCGTTACAAAGGCTTTTACAAACGACAAAACGGAAAAAGAAAAATTCGAGGTGGGCAACCTTGAGTTTGTGGAGGCGCGGCGCGAAGCATACGACTCCATGGGCAAATTCCATTCGTCAACATCCTTTGTCACAAACGTTTTCAACGTTGTGGTGCTTATAGCGGGCGGTCTGTTTCTCTACGCGGGGCAGATAACCGTTGCTGACTATTCGGCGTTTATCGTGTCCGTCAGCCTGTTCCTTACTCCCATAACGACGCTTATCGGCTTTATGGAGCAGTACCAGAACGGCGTTACCGGCTTTCAGCGCTTTACCGAGATCATGGATACCGAGCCCGAAAAGGACACGGATGGTGCCGTCGACATCGGCCGCCCCGAGGGGCATATAGAATTTCGCGGCGTTTCCTACGGCTACGGTGACTCTCACGACGTTCTGCATAATGTTGATCTTGACATCCCGGTCGGCAAAACATTCGCACTTGTCGGTCCGAGCGGCGGCGGCAAAACCACCATATGCCATCTCATTCCGCGGTTTTACGATGTTGCCGACGGTGAGATACTGCTTGACGGCGTGAATATCAAAAACATAACGCTTTCGTCGCTCAGGCGCAGCATAGGAATAGTGCAGCAGGACATCTATCTGTTCAACGCCTCGGTGCGCGACAACATACTGTACGGCAGACCGGACGCGACCGACGAGGAAGTCGTTGAGGCAGCAAAACGCGCAAACATCCATGACTATATAACCGAGCTTGACGAGGGCTACGATACCGTTATCGGCGAGCGCGGAGTAAAGCTCTCCGGCGGGCAGAAGCAGCGTCTTTCCATCGCGAGGGTATTTCTTAAAAATCCGCCCGTGCTCATACTGGACGAAGCCACAAGCGCCCTTGACAACGCGACCGAGATCCTCATACAGTCGGCGCTGGACGAGCTTTGCCGCGGAAGAACCACAATAGTCGTGGCTCACCGTCTGTCTACAATTAAAAACGCGGATGAGATCGCAGTTGTGGAGGACGGACGCATTACGGAGCGCGGCACGCACAAAGAGCTTCTGGCGCTCGGCGGAATGTACGCAATGCTGTACAACCAGCAGTTCCGCGCCGAAGATACGGAAGCCGCGGCGCAGTAATATAAAAAACAATAAAAAATCAATACAGAAACGGGGAAAAACACATGAATGCAGTAATTTTCGGCGCCGGCAATATCGGCAGAGGCTTTATAGGAGCGCTGTTTTCGCAGGCAGGCTACAAAGTTACGTTTATTGACGTTTCGGCGCCTGTGGTCGAGCGGCTGAACCGCGACCGCTGCTATCCTCTCCACATTGTGGGCGGCAAAGAAGAAAAGATCATTACCATAGACAAGGTCTGCGCCGTTGACGGCAACGACCGTGACGCCGCAGTCGAAGCGCTGAAAGCTGCCGACATAGCCGCGACCTGCGTGGGCGCAAAGGCTATAAAGTACATAATTCCCAATCTCAGCGCGGGCATCAAGGCAAGGTACGCCGCAGGCATAAAGCCGCTGAACCTGCTTATCTGCGAAAATCTTATGGACGCGGATAAATACATACACGACGAGCTGCTCGCCCCCGTGCTCAGTACCGAGGAGCTTGAGCAGATAGGTCTCGTTGAGACCTCCGTGGGCAGAATGGTGCCCGTACCGAAGCCGCCTAAGGAAGGCGAAAATCCGCTGAAGATCGCCGTTGAGGAATACGGCGTTCTGCCCGTGGACAAGGCGGCGTTCAAGGGAGAAGTTCCCGAGATCAAAAACGTTGTTCCCTTTGCTCCGTTCCACTACTATATAGAGCGCAAGCTGTTCATACACAACATGGGTCACGCCATATGCGCCTATCTCGGCGACATACTGGGTCATGAATACATATGCGACAGCATAGCGGAGCCCACCGTCAGACTTTTCGTGCACAACGCAATGCTCGAAAGCTGCGCAGCGCTTTCCGCAAAGTACTCAACACCCATAAAGCCCCTGCTCGACCACGCCTGCGACCTTATCCGCCGCTTCGGTAACAGAGCGCTGGGCGATACATGCGCCCGCGTGGGCGGCGACATTCCCCGCAAGCTTTCCGCAAGCGACAGACTCACGGGAGCTTGCAAAAACGTTATTGAGACCGGCAGTTTTCCCGTATACATCTGCACGGGCAGCGCGGCGGCTCTCCACTGCTATATAACCGAAAATTCCCTTGACGCGGAAAATGCCTGCGAGATACTCACAGGGCTCACGGGACTTGCGAATGACGATCCCGTAACCGTATGCACTCTTGAGATGTACGCTCATTTTGCCCGCGGCGAGGCGCTTTCAGATATACTTACCGCAGCGGACGAAAAGCTGCACGAAAAGCTCGGCATGATAGTCTGACAAATATCGGAACCTATTTTCAAAACCTGATCGGGGGCGCCGGCGGCGCCCCCGATTTTTACATAACTCATTAAAAAATCAGCGCAAGGAAATTTGCCTTGCGCTGATTTTTATTATTCTTTACGCTATGGGCTCGCCCTCGCTGTTGAACAGCGGGAGAGGCGCGAGATACGTTATATCGCTTCGCTTCTGCGCGTCGCCCTCGGCGAGGATGCACATCTGACCCGCTATCTGCGCGCCTGCCGCCTTTACAAGCTCTTCCACCGCGCGCAGGGATTCACCTGTGGAAACAACGTCGTCCACGATGAGAATACGCTTGCCCTTCATAAGAGCCGCGTCCGCCTTGTCAAGATACAGCTTCTGCTCGCCCTCGGTTGTGATCGAATGTACGGTCACCTCAAACACGCCCGTCATATAAAGCTTTGCTTTCTTTCTTGCGATGAAATACTTCTGATTTCCCGCAAGGCGCGCCATTTCGTGCGCGATCGGTATACCCTTGGACTCTGCCGTGATGATATAGTCATAATCGGGAGCCTTTTCCAAAAGCTCCTTTGCGCAGGCGGTGGTAAGCTCCGGGTCGCCGAATATTACGAACGCGCCGATCTTCAGTTTGTCGCTTATGGGGCAAAGCGGCAGTGAACGGTCAAGTCCGGCGATCTTCATTTCATAAGTTGTTTTCACGTTTATTCCTTCTTTCACTGCGGCAGTGCGCCGCCTTTAAGTTCTATGCCGCTCTCGGCAAGCTTTTTGATAATACCGTCAACGTGCTTCATGACCTCGTCGCGCTGAAGTGTTCTGTCACCCGCGTTGAATTCTATACGCACGGATATGCTCTTTTCGTTTCCGTCGTTGTAGACGTCAACCACGCGGTAGTGACGGATAAGTCCACTCTCGTCGGCGTCGATGGCGCTTGCCACAGGCGCGAACCTCGGGCAGACAAACGTAAGGTCGACATCGATAGACGGGTATTTGGACGTTTCGGTATAGTGTATGCCCGCATCGGCAACATCCGCAAGTGACGCCATGTCTATTTCAGCGAATACCACCGCCGCTTTGCGGTCGATATTCAGCGAAACCACGGGATGCGCAACGCCTATCGTACCGACGGTGACGCCGCCGCAGATTATCTCGTTATAGTTTACGGGATGGATATAGTCGTGCGCCGCCTCAGCCTTTCTGAAAGAGGGGCTGCGGTGTCTCAGCGAATCGGTAAGAGTTGAGATCATACCCACAAGGCGCATGTAAAGCTTTTCCGCGTCCGCGGTCTTAGAGAACAGCGTTATCGCAAGCTTCTTCTTTTCGACGCACATATTGTTCCCGTCAAGTCCCTCGACCACTCTGCCGATCTCGAATATCCCGAATTCGGGAGCATACGCCGTGTTCTGCTTCACCTGGCAAAGCTGCGTGGGTATCATGGAGCGACGCAGGGTCTCGATATTGGGGTTGGTGGCGTTGCAAAGCTTTACATTCTCTTCAACGGTAATGCCGAGCTTTCTGCACTCGTCACTGTATGCCCAGATATAGGAATGGACCTCGTGCAGAAGGAATGTTTTTACAAGAATGTCCTTTATAAGCTCCTCGTCGCTCTTTTCCTCAAAGGGACGGACGGGGTAAAGAGGAGCCATGGCGGTATGGACGTCGAAGTTGTCATAGCCGTAGATACGGGTGATTTCCTCGATGATATCCGCTTTTATGGTAACGTCCTTCGTGGCGCGCCATGTGGGAACGTCTGCTTTGAAATGCCCGCCGAGATGATGCACTCCGAAACCAAGGGACGAAAGGGTCTTTACTATTCTCTCATTGGAAATCTCGATGCCGGTATATCTGTCAACAAACTTTTTGTCAAACTCAAGGCTGACCTTTTCAAAAGGTGCGGGATACTCGTCGCAAAGTCTCGACGTTACCTCGACTCCGCTGTCCCAGTCGCGCAGAAGCTTCAGGAAACGTCCCACGGCGGGCACGGTCATCTCAGGGTCGAGGCTCTTTTCATAGCGCATGGAAGCGTCCGTTCTGTGAGAAAGTCTTGCAGAGGATTTGCGCACGGAAACGCAGTCAAAGTTTGCGCTCTCCAGAACGAGCGACGTTGTGTCGTCGACGATCTCGGAATCAAGTCCGCCCATAATTCCGGCAATTGCCACAGGAGTGTCGCCGTTGCATATCATAAGCGTATTTTCGTCGATATGACGCTCAACTCCGTCAAGAGTCTGAAACTCAAAAGGCTCGGCAAAGCGGCGCACACGGATGCTCTCGACCTTTCTGGAGTCGAATGCGTGCATGGGCTGACCCATTTCGAGCATTATATAGTTCGTAAGATCGGCAAGCAGGTTTATGGCTCTCATACCGCAGTAGTACAGGCGGATGCGCATATTCACCGGGCTTACGTTCTTCGTTATGTTCTCAAATCTTATGCAGGAATATCTGCGGCAAAGCGGATCCTCGATCTTTAGATCGATGCAGGGCAGATCCCTGTACTGCGAAAGATCCGCGGTCTCAAGGGGTCTCAGCGGTCTGTCCGCAAGAGCGGCAAACTCGCGCGCGATACCGTAGTGTCCCCACAGGTCAGGACGGTTGGTAAGCGATTTGTTGTCGACCTCGAAAACAACGTCGTCAATGTCAAATACGCTCTTGAGATCTGCGCCGCAGGGGATATCGTCGGAAAGCTCCATAATGCCGGAGTTTTCGTCGCTGATGCCTATCTCCTTTTCGGAGCAGCACATACCGAAAGAGGTATGTCCCGCAAGGGCACGGGGAGAAATGGTGATCTCACCGAGACGGGCGCCCACGGGAGCAAACGCGGTCTTCATACCGACCTTTACATTGGGTGCGCCGCAGACAACGTCGCAGAGCTCGCCCTCTCCGCAGTCCACCTTGAGAAGGTGGAGCTTTTTAGACTCGGGATGAGGCTCAACGGAAACTATCTTTGCGCATACAACGCCGCACAGATCCCTGCCCTTATAGAATATCTCATTTTCGACTTCGGCTGTGGAAAGGGAGAACTTGTGAATAAGCTCGTCTGTATCAAGCCCTTCAAGGTCTACGAAATCCTTTATCCAGTTCATTGATATAAGCATTTTTCTCGCCTTCCTTTCCCTTATCTGTCCTCCGCGAACTGCTCAAGATCCGAAAGATCGGCTCCGTTGAGGTCGCGGATATCTTTGATACCGTATTTCATCATTGCCAGTCTCGTAAGGCCGAGACCGAAAGCAAAGCCGGTGTACTCGTCCGGATCAATGCCGCCCTCGCGCAGAACGTTGGGGTGTATCATACCGCAGGGACAAAGCTCAAGCCAGCCGCTGTGCTTGCAGGAGGGGCATCCCTCGCCGCCGCAGATAAGGCAGTTTATGTCAAGCTCAAATCCGGGCTCCACAAACGGGAAAAATCCCGGGCGCAGGCGGACCTTTATATCGCGCTGAAATACCTCCGAAAGCATGGTCTTCATAAAGAATATAAGGTTTGATATGGAAATATTCTTGTCGACCATAACGCCCTCCATCTGGAAGAACGTGTTCTCGTGGCATGCGTCGGTAGACTCGTTTCTGAAGCAGCGGCCGGGGAATATGGCGCGTATGGGCTTGCCCTCGTTTACGAGCGCGTCGCGGTACTTCTTATATATAGCATTCTGCGCCGCAGAGGTCTGCGATTTCAGAAGCTGACCGTTTTCAAGATAGTATGTGTCCTGCATATCTCTTGCGGGATGAAATTTCGGAATATTCAGCGATTCGAAGCACTCATAGTCGGTAACGACCTCGCTGTAATCCTCAACGGTAAATCCCATGGAGCGGAACACGTTTTCGCACTGGCGCTGCACAAGCGTTATGGGATGATAAGAACCGTGGCTGGGTTCAACGGGAACGGACACATCAAACTCGGGGGTGAGTTCGATCACCTTTTTGAGCTCCGCCTCCTTAAGCTCAGTCGTTTTCTCGGCAATACGCTGCGCCGCAAAGCTTTTCAGTTCGTTTACCGCCTGACCGAAGCTTTTTCTGTCCTCAGCCGCAAGGCTGCCCATTTTCTTCAGAAGAACGGTTATTTCGCCGCTTTTTCCGAGAAATGAAACTCTGACACCCTCAAGCTCGTCGGCGCCCATGATCTGAGAAAGGCGCTCTTCAAACTTTTGTCTCAGCTCAGAGATCTGATTGTCCATACATTTTCCTCCGTTGTGAAAAAACTAAAAAATAAGACCCGTCCCGCAATGGGACGGGTCATCCGG
>USKS01000057.1 GCA_900555345.1 uncultured Eubacteriales bacterium | reverse complement strand
GCTGTATTCGCTCTCAACTTCACCCGACCTTGATATCGGTGGCTCTCTCTCGGGTGACGGCTTTTCGGATACCTCCCTGTATACGCTTCCCGAAAGCATTAAGAAGGAAACGGTCATCCGCGCCGTCGGCGGAAAGCTTGACGCAAAAAAGCTGCAGGACTTTGACATCAACTGGTTCTGGAATTATGAAGACGGTGCAAATGTTGACGAGCGTGACCGTATTGACACTTATCTCGGCAACAAGGCTGCAGGCGGAAAGGCGGACGATGCAACTCTCGGGTTTTATATTGTCATCCGCGACGGTGGTGAGATAGTGCCTTCTCCGCAGACAGGAGACAATACCATGATCGGCGCCTATGTTGTTTTGCTGATCATCAGCGGCGGTATGTGCCTGTTCCTTGCCGTTTTCCGCAGAAGGAGAAAAAAAGATGAAGGCTGAAAAAGCGCTGACCGTTCTGTGGCGGGTGCTGAAGGCCCTGGTGCTTGTGATTGCGGGGATTTTACTGCTTTCTAATCTCTACCGCCTTGCCGCAAGGGAGATATTCAAAGTGAAAGACCCGACGGTATTCGGATATTCCTCCGCCGTAGTGCTGACAGGCAGCATGAGCGGCACCGTAAATCCGGACGATCTTATTATCACGCACAAGCAGAGTGAATACAAAGTCGGCGATATTGTGACCTACCGGACCGGCGGCACACCGGTGACGCACCGCATCATTTCCGAAAACGAAAACGGTTACCGCACCAAAGGTGACGCAAACAATACCGACGACGGTACGGATATACCCGTTGAGAACGTTGTCGGAAAGGTTGTGCTGGTGATCCCGAAAATCGGGGCGGCTGTCCGCCTTGTGCGGACGCCGATTGGGATGCTCAGCCTGTTTGCTGCGATCATTCTGATAACAGAGCTGCCGAATCTTATCGGATATATTCGCCGTAAAAGAAGAAAACAAACAGACTGAAAGAGTAAGGAGGCCGGAAAATGAAATACAACGAAAAAACAGAACAAAAACCGAAATTCCGGCTTCCTTTTTCCGCTGTTTTGCTTTATATTGTGCTGATTGCCGCAGCGGTATCCGGAGTAACATTTTCAAAGTATGTAACCGGGACAACGGTGGGAGATGCGGCAAGAGTGGCAATTATGCGGGATATCACCGTTACCGAAACCGGAAATTTCGCTGAACCGGAGAAGTGGGTCATTACCCCCGGCGCTGATATGATAAAAAACGCCGTTGTGAATTTCGAGGGCAGCGAAATGGCATGCTATGTGTTCTGCGAAATCAAAGCGAAGGGCTGGAGCAAGCTGGATGATAATTACAGCTTTGCCTATTCCGCCGACGGCGAAAACATCCTCGGTTGGGCGGTAAATAAAGATTGGAATTATCTTTCCGGCAACAAAAACGAGGCGGTATATTTCCGCACAGTCAACGCCAACACAGTGCTGACGGCTGATGTTCTGGCGGAAGGCGGCAAAATCACCGTCAGCGAGAATATCACCAAAACACAGCTTGACAGTTTGCCGAAGGATATGCAAATTAAAATCAGCGCCGCAGCGGTGCAGTATAACGGATTTTCCGAGGGATCGGAAGCGGGATATACCGAGGCGCAGCGCGCTTTAGCCGCATGGGAAGCCGTGAAGAACAAATAAAGTCCCACAGGAAAGCAGGTAGATAGTATGAAAGGCGGATATCGGGCAAAGCACTGCATGAATACGAAATATACAAGGCTCAGAAGACTTTTTTCGGTCATTCTGTGCCTTTGTCTGCTTGCATCAGTATTTCAGATGCAGATGATAACGGCGTTTGACACTGCAAACATTGACTCGGTGACAGTTACTTATGAGGGAAAAACGACAGAAAAGCTGACTCTCCCTCAAAATGAAAGAGCCACTCTCAGAGCCGAATGCTCTCCGAACTCGCAGAATGTTTACTATCAGTGGCAGATACTTGCGGATATCAAATCAGAGCTTTGGGTGAATATTTATGATGCGACAAAGCAGTCGATATCGCTGTCCTATGCTATGCTCGGCTCGCTTTTGGATGAATCGGGCAGCGCCTATGTCCGCTGCAGGGCAACAGCAGGCGACAGCAGTCAATATTCCGATGCTGTCTATGTGACGGTTGCGTTTAACGCTCTCGCAGATGCCGAACCCGCTGCTGTGCAGAACGGTAACTCCTCGGTGCGAAAGGCTCCTGCCCGCGCCCCGAAGAGCAATCCTGAGTATGTGGATATTTCCATAAATTACTTAGATGCCGTGTCCGGTCAACCTATCTACACGGGATTTACCGCACAGATACAGTGCGGCACCTCCTATCACAATACAGTTATTTCACCGACCTATCTCGGCTATGCGCCGTTTTATAATGCGGCAAATCCTTCTGTTACCGTTCCGGAGGGCGGCACGGTGGACGCGAATGACGACGCGACGGTAGTTACTCTGGATATTCCGGCAGACTATACAGCGGCGCAGTATGTCGTAAATGTCTATTATAAGGCAATTGATGTGCCCTATGCCGTGCGGTACTACTTCCAGAATATCAACGACGATATGTATAGCGAGAATATGGGGCTTTACCGCATATCCTCTGCCAAAACCGGCACGATTATTTCCAACGAGCAGCTGGAGGTGCAGAATGCGGAGACGGTAAAGGGCTTTACCAAGCTGTATCATTATCCGGAAGCGGTTGCTGCCGACGGCTCCACTGTTTTTCAGTGCTACTACGACCGCAATTATTATATGGTCAAATTCGATATGGACGGCGGCTACGGCACGGAACCGATATATGCCCGCTACGGCACGCCCTTTGTCGTGAACGCACCTACCCGGCACGGCTATGTGTTTGACGGCTGGGACGATGTGAAGAACGGTGTCGGTGATGGCGTCAAAGATACTCTGCCTGACACAGTACCCGATGAAAACCGTACATATAAGGCTCTTTGGCGCACGGTTGACACTACATATACGGCGGTGTATTGGCTGCAAAATGCAGATGATGACGAATACAGCTATGTAGGAAATGTGAAAAAGACGGCAAAATCCGGAACTGCTGTTTCCGGAGAGGATGATCTTACGGCGGAAACGAATATCTGCGGAAATACCGATGAAACACATACCCATAGTGCGGATTGCAAGCCCGACCAGCTTCGTTTTTCTCGGTTTGACCATGCAGATCAAAATGTGACGGTTGCCGGAGACGGGTCTACGATCGTAAATGTGTACTATGCTCGTAAAGAATACACACTGCGGTTTTACTATGCCAAGGAATACAACCCGACAAAGGATCTGGTAAACCCGAAAGGGACAGAAACCGAATTCTCCGTTGTGGGCGGAAGCACTTATAAATTCGGGCATCAGAATGATGGGTATATAAGTCCAAATAGCAATAATAAACGGCCGTTTGACAGCAGTGGAAATGTGCTGAACGATATTGAAAGCTTGCTGTACAACATAGATGCAAAGCAATGGGGCACTGTTGAGAAGCTGCCGACCATAACTCCTGCCGAGGGCGTGCAGTATACTACGGGAGTATATCCGTCGCCCGAAGACAGTACAAATGATGGATATACGAACAAGGGCGATAAGTTTCACTATCTTGAATTTACGGCACGATACGGTGCGGACTTGACAAAACTATGGCCGAGCGAAGTGTTTCACAGAGTTCCCATTGTCGGAACCCATACTGCAAACGGTGCACACAACCATATGACAGATGGTGATGATTGGGGCAAGTATGCCTACTTTGCCGGCTGGAACGGAGAATACAATGTAAAATATAACTGGGATAATACCAACGCCACGATAAAGTGCTATTATCCGATACTGAACGAAACACTATTGTATGACAGCCGTTTTATCGATAAGTTCGGCGATCCCACGACAATAAATTTCCTTGCTTTTTACGATAACGGCGCGAATATCAGCTGGAGCAAACCGACAGAGTGGATATATGAGCTGTATCTGCCTCTGCGCGACGGTGAAAACGAAGACGGGCTGACGATACGGACGTATAACGGAAAAAAATATAAGCTGTATAATACAGTGTACGCCAATGACGATAATGACGGTTCGGGCGGTATTACACACCAAACCTATCCTCCGCTGCCCGGATTTAATTATCCCGTGAATGATCGTGAATGGGAGGATAACGGTACAACCACGGACGGTCGCCATTCAAACATCGCACGGTTTTATTATACAAGACTGAGCTACAGCCTTACGCAGCACAACTACCACGAGGTTTACGGTCGGTTTGATGTACCGTACAATACTTCACTTGATCCTTACACCGTCGGGGTCGTTCCGGATTACCCGGCTACTTTGGAACAAAATGCGTATACATTCGGAGGATGGTATAATTCTCCCGGATGCTTTCCCGGAAGTGAATATAAGGTCGGCGAAGCCATGCCTGCCAAAGATATCGGTCTGTACGCCAAGTGGACACCTGTAAATCACACGGTCCGCTTCTTCCGAACCTATGACGATATGATTGCCTTTGAAACGACAGGCAATGAAGGCGGTATGATTGAAACACGGGAAATACCGCACGGCAGTGTGCTGGGAAGTGTGGATAATCCGACGTTTTCTTCAGGCGGGCTTGCGTATACCTTCGGCGGATGGTTTTATATGCGTGCCGGGAACAAAGCGGCGTATACGCCGCTGGATATGCCTGTTACAAAAGATATGAATGTCTTTGCCGACTGGGGAACACACTCAGCGCAACCTTACCGAATCCACTATGCTCTGCATGAGGGAGAAGGCGACAACTCTTGGCTGGGGCTTCTTAACACAGCTGCAAACGCCTCGCCTAAGGACAATAAAACCTATAAGGTATCAAATGACGGCGAGGATCGCACCTACGTATACCTGACATCGGATAACAGGTATCACCGCCTGATCGCACCCGATTCCGCCGGCTTTGCCTATCAGGGGAACACCCGTACTTTTTATCCGAAAGCAGGTGAGCCGCTTAACGAGCTTTATCCTGCTTATAACAGCAGCGGTTATTACCCGACGCTTGCCAGCCATTCCATCACAGTGGAATATGAGGAGAACAAGGAAGAGCCGGAGCACAATGTATTTACCTTTACTTATGTGCATGCGGAGAATATAGCCTATCGTGTGGAATACCGCTATGCGGATACCGGCGCCTTGATAACCTCTGCTCCGGGCGGAGGAACGGTGACAAAATATTCAACCAAGGCGGTTGTGACAGAGCGTTTTGAGGTCATTAAAGACTATATTCCGGATGCTTTTTACAAGCGGCTGATTCTTGCTGTTACGGATGACGGAAACGGCAGCTATATAGGCTCTCCGGACAATGTAGTGGTCTTCTATTACAGTAAAAATACGCAGAACGCCTTTTATGCCGTACACCATATGCTGCAGAAGGTTAATGCCGCAGGACCGGAGCTTACGCAGGATGAAAGCGGTAATTACATCAACTATACCGAAAGCGATGCCCTTACCGAGGGTATCGGAGATATCGGCTCTACGCATGATATCGTACCGCAGACATTCAGCGGTTTTACGGTATATGGCACGGGATATATCAAAGATTCCGGTACAACGCAGCTCCTTGATGCTGAAACAAATCCGCACTTTACCATTACTGTTCAGGCGCAGGGCACCGAGCTGTATATCTTCTATACCCGTAACACGCAGAGCTACAAGGTATATTATTTGAAGTACGGCACAGATATCAGCAACCTGCCACAGCTGACCGATACCTCACCGGGCGTGCTTCTTCCGATTGAATCCGGCACAGGCACTTTCGGCTCCGCAGTTCCGGTATCGGCAAAGCCGGTCAGTGGAATGAACTGCGTTTCTAATCTGTCACAGACGATCATTCTTCGGGCAAACGATGCACAGAACTACATCATATTCTACTATTCGCCTTTGCAATATACTGTAGAATACAAGGTATGGCAGTATGGCGGCGGAACGCTCAGTCAGACTATTGAGGTAGTCAACGGAACGGATCTTTTCAGCGGCTCAACGGCGACAGCTAAGCTCGGCTATCGGTTTGACGGCTGGTATCTTGACGAAGCGTGTACGGTGCCGGTCGGCGACAAGGGAACGGTAACGGGCAGCAAACTTGTTCCCACGACGCTGAATCTTGACGCCATGCCCAAGGTCAACACATTTTGGGCAAAGTTCGTTCCTATTGTCGGAAATATGACGATTGTCAGGGAAAATGGCATCGGTGATGAGGGCAACGGCGACAGAGTATTTGTTTATCGTATCACCGCAGCTGATGATCCCACTTTTGAGTTGTATGTTTCAATCAAGGGAAACGGCAGCGTGACAATTAAGGATATGGTTTGTCGTGAATACACGGTAGAACAGCAAAACAATTGGTCATGGCGGTATAACGACACATCGCAGAAAGTGACCGTTTCCGAGGGAACAACAAAGACAGTTACCTTCGACGACGCTCCCGTTAATAATAAATGGCTTAACGGCAACAGCGAAAGGATAACGAACAGAAAGGGGTGACGCCGCAATGTCGAAAAGAATAAAGCACCTGCTGATTGCGGCGGCTGCCCTGTGTATTGTTGCGGCCGTGGGCTTGACCCTTGCCTTTATGTTCAAAAAAGCGGAAAAAACAAATCGGTTTATTCCGGCAGAGGTTTCCTGCGCCGTCCGCGAGAAGATGGACGGCAACGAGGTGGCCGGCACTGCCGCTGTGGGCGGAGAAAAGGCGGATATACGGGCGGAGAACACCGGAAACGTCAAGGAATTTATTCGCCTGAGACTGATTTCGTATTATGTCGATTCAAACGGCGACATTGCAGGAACGACCGCATCTCAATATCCGAACTTGACACTAAAAAACGGTTGGATTGCCGGGGCAAACCATACCTACTATTACCCCTTTCCGACAGATCCCGGCGGCATGACCGAAATACTTTGCGAGCCTTTTTCCCTCGGGCAGATGCAGCTTGCGGACGGAAAAACGGTGTATCAGGTAATTGAGGTTATTGCCGAGGCTGTTCAGGCAGAACCGATATCCGCCGTGCAGTCAGCCTGGGGCGTAACGGTTACAAATAATTCGATCACGGCAGCTCCGTGAATAAATTCTCCTGTCTGGCACATCATGCCCGGCAGGAGGTTTTTCTTATGTGTCTGCGGCACATAAAAAAGTAAAAAGATAAAAAAGTAATTAGGAAAACCTCCTATTATTGCTTTACTGCCTATTGACTTTATACCGGTTTTCGCCTATAATATTATTAGGAACTCATCCTAATAACGCAAGAAAGGGGGCAGCAATTATGAATGGAAAAAACAAGTATGCAGGAACACAGACCGAGCAAAACCTTTGGGAAGCATTTGCCGGGGAGTCGCAGGCCAGAAACAAGTACAGTTTCTTTGCTTCTGTCGCAAAAAAACAGGGTTTTGAACAGATTGCCGCCCTGCTTTTGAAAACGGCGGAAAATGAGAAGGCTCACGCCAAGCTATGGTTTAAGGAACTCGGCGAATTTGGCGGGACAGAAAGGAATCTTGGTACTGCCGCCGAGGGAGAAAACTATGAGTGGACGGATATGTATGTAGAGTTTGCAGCAACAGCGGAGGATGAAGGTTTTCCGGAGCTCGCAAAGAAGTTTCGCCTTGTCGCAGAGATAGAAAAGCAGCATGAGGAGCGTTTCCGTGCGCTACTTCGCAATATTGAGACTGAAAAAGTTTTCGCAAAAAAGGAAGTCAGAACATGGGAATGCCGAAACTGCGGACACATTACGGTCGGAACAGAGGCTCCGGAGGTCTGTCCGGCCTGCAACCATCCGCAAAGTTACTTTGAGATCCATGCAGAAAACTTTTAAGGAAAGCGAAAAGCTTTGAAAGGAGAAACACC
>USKS01000056.1 GCA_900555345.1 uncultured Eubacteriales bacterium | reverse complement strand
CTTTTATTGAATTTCTGAGTCCTCTTTCATCTTCTGCCTTTGTGCGTAATTCATAAAAAAGAGAGGGAATGTCATTCTCCATACATATTTCATAGGAAGCTATAGTGGCAGAGGCATGTATCAAGGCTGCTTCTTCCGTCATGGATGTGCTTTCATGCGCAAGTTTGGCAAGCTCATCCGGGCGGATAGTTTCCTCTTCTACGTATACCAATGTTGCCATAATGTACGCAAGGTAATAAGCCTCTGACGACACACGATCGGTATATTTCTTTACAAGCAAATAACATGCGGCGATATTCTCTCCTACATAAGCCACCGTACTTTTCTTTGCTGCCCGATTAAATATTGACATACTGCGCCTCCTATCCACCGCCCCGTTCGGGGCTTTTTGCTTTTAAATTATAAAGCTTCTCGACGCATTTAAGGTCCTATAAATGGTACTTTTGCATACTTTCGCGATTCTTCTGTGTTAAGTCCCACTTATGGGACTTTGATTGTAATATAGTATGTTTAGAACAAACGTTCGGATGACAACACAGGAAGATTATAAAGTTTTTGAGGAAAGGAGCAGAAACATGAAAAGTATAACGTTCTATGTGATCATGCATACCTTCAGAAAGCTTGATCCGCCGCAGCGCAAAGACTTTGAAGATCGTATGCGTACTGTTATGATGCAAGAGCGCAAAGAGCATCACCCAAAAGAATAAAAGTAAACTCGCAATATCCCTGCGGCAACGCCGCAGGGATATTCCTAAAGTACTTTAGGAATATTTATCGTTTTTCTCCTCTGCAATGGCAGAGATTATTTTTAAAGCTGTTTGCAGCTGCTCCTCGGACATCTGGGAAAGAAGTTCGCGGAGCCTTTTTTCGTCCTCGGGAATATCCTCGGGCGATCTTTGCTTTACATCGGATTTGTCTCTGAGATAGTCGCAGGTTGTATCCAATATGTCGGCGATTATATCCAGCCGGTCGTCGGGTATGTCTTTGCCGTTCTTTTTTACGTCGGCAAAATAAGTATGTGTTAATCCAAGCTGACTGGTCAAATAGCCCAGCTTTATGCCTCGCTCTTTTGCTAAGCTTTTAATTTTGTCAATGTTTACCAATTATAGTACTCCAATTTTATATAGCTTTACAAATCCACAAAAATGTAGATAAATTTATTGACATCCACATTTTTGTGGATTATACTATTACCAGAAGCACAGAACGTGAGGTGCTTCCGAGGCATGCACGGTAGGGTGACGCGCATGATTTTTCTCCTTAAATATTCCGGGGAGATCCCCCGGACGCGGCAGGAACAGGCAATTACCTGCTGCGGGTTCCTTTCAAACAGGTGCAGCGAGAGCTGCGCCGCGCACGGCGGTTAGTTCCGTTCCGCTGTGTGCAAATCGGCAGCTGTTGCCGCAGCTGCTGAAAAACCTCATTGGGCATCGGAGCGCTGTTTTTCCCATTTCAGCGCTTCGGTGCAATCCGGAAACCCCGGCGAAAGCCGTGTTTCATACAACCTTCTTCCTATATAAGGCAGCGCCTCGGCGCTGCTTTATACGGGAAGCATGGGCAAAGTTTGCCGAGAGGGTGCAAAAGAAAGCCGCTCGGCGCGGCTGCTGTGATACGTTGCAACATCATAGTAGCACAAATTACAAAATCTGTCAAGGGCAGGAAGAAAGGAGTGCTGATATGAGCACAAACAATGACATTCGCCACGGTAT
Source organism: uncultured Eubacteriales bacterium (assembly GCA_900555345.1). The sequence goes on along the minus strand of USKS01000056.1, from coordinate 6,235 downwards.
GGTAGACGCGGAGCTCTCCCCCGGTGAGCTGCGCCGGAGAGTTGAGGAGCGGGCGGGAATGGAAATAACCCCACAGTATTTCTCGAAGACTCTGGCAGGAGAGTATCACAGCACAAAGGCGCAGCACATTCTGCGCGAGGCGCGGAAGATACTTGAGGAGATCAATAATAAGGTGAGAGGGCTTTGAGATGAATAAACGTAAAGAAAACCCGAAGCTTGAGAAGAAGCTTGATGAGCTTAAAAAGCGGCTGTTGGATTTTAAATTTAACAAGAAAACAATGGACCTGCGGGACGAAATAGTGTTGGAGTACGCCAGCATGATGCTCGATGCCATAATGCCGCTGAGTGGCTTTGAAGTGGCATTTGCATACGAAGCTGCGATCCATGTGACAAACTTGCTTGAAGCAGGACTCGGGAACGAGGCTGCAATTATAAAAGAGATGGCGCAAAATGTGCAGGTTACGGCGGCGAGTATTGTTGTCCCGAATGACAGGCAGCAGGAGGAAGAGGAGAACTGAAAGGGTAACTGATATGAATAAACGTAAAGAAAACCCCGAGTTGGAGAAGAAGATCGATGAACTCGGAAATCGAATGGTAAAAAAACAATTCGGTGAAAAAACCGACAAACTGAAAAAAGAGATCGTCGAAGAAATCAAGTTTGCCATGCTGGCCGCGATGCCGAGGATGAACGAATTTACGAGACTGCTTGCTTACGAAGCAGCGCTTGATTTGAAGACCACGCTTGAATTGTTTATGAGCGAGGAACAGATCGAAAGCTACGAAAACATAGCGCAAAACAGGATTTATAACGGAGACGGAGTATATATTGTGCGCGAAGCAAGACGGTGGGCGGAAAAGCAGCGGGCGGAAGAGGAGACCTGAAAGGTGAGCAAGAAAGTTTGCACCGTGCGCAGCTACACCCGCACGGACGAAGCGCAGAGCGGAAAGTATCCCTGCAGCAAGTGCCCCGGAAAGGCGCCGGAAAACTGCTCCAACTGGAGGACGTGCCCGGCATACCGCATATGGTTTGCGCTTGAGTGGCAGAGGATACGCCGCGCTGCCGGAAAGGTATAGTGAGCTGATGGAAAGAGACTTGAAAGAACTGCTGTTTATACAGTGCATGTGCACTCGTGGGAAAGCTCGTCGGCTGTCAAAAAACCGGAATTTCATGCAGAACAAGGGACAGATAATCGCAGCAGACACGGGGATAGCCGCGATAATAGAGTGTGATTACACTTCAGTTGCAATCCAAGGGCAATGCGAAGCTCTATATACACTTATCAATAACGCAGGGCTTGAGGACGAGTACGAGATGTGGCTCAGAGACAGGGGCGGATATATCTTCGACTGACAAGGAAAGGCATGGTGAACATATGGAAGAGGACTTGAAAAGGCTGCTGTTTGAAAAATGCGCGGACGCGCGGAATAGATGGTGGGAGCAGACGCATTCGGGATCGGACAAGGAACCCGTTTCAAGCATCGAATGGCACAGGTTTGTTACGCTGTTTGAGCTTATCGAGGACGCCGATCTCGTAGATGAGTACGGGATGTGGCTCAGAGACAACGGCAGATATATCGGAGACTGACTGTCACGCCGCGGTGTGTGAGCATACACTGTATCGGAAAGTATCACATAGAGAGAGGGAAGGTTATGGCAAGAAAGCAGATCACCGTTGAGTGCTATCTGAACGGTGAGAAGATCGACACGGTACCGCCGAAGGCGGCACAGGCAATGATGGACAGACTGTCGGCAGTTATGAGCAGATATTACAGTCTGCATCCGGAAGAATATTTGGCACTGGGAGAGGGAGACATCATTTAACGGTGTCTCCCCTGTGCGGACAAGCTGAAAGGAAGAAAGGTTATGGCAAGAGAAAAAGAAGGCTATCGGCTCTGCCTTGAGGAGCTGAACCGGGTATGTCCGGACAAGCTGCTTTTGTCACGCGGAGATGTGACAAAAGCTTTGGGTGTGAGTTATCAGACCATTGTCCGGCGCTACGGCAAATACTTTGGCGGCAAATACATATTAAAGACTGAGCTTGCGAGGGTGATGTGCAAATGAAAAGAGACAGGATAAAATACGCGGTGTGCTCTGCGGCGGCGACGCTTGCGGGGGCGCTCATTGTGGGCGCGGTCATAATCGGCGTTGCGGGGATAATGAATCTTTTGGAGCGTCTGGTATGAGCATGCGGCGCTGCGGGACGTGCCTGCACGCCATGTTCTGCAGGGACAGGCGCCCCGGCTGCACTCGGTACCGCGCAAAGGACAGGCTTACATATTCGGAGCGCTTAATGCTCTACCGCTATGATTATGACAAGACGGAGAGATTATCAAAACAGGAAAGAGGGAGCAGGCGAAAATGAAACAGGAAGCTATTGGGAAAATTAAGAGGGACTTTGCAAAGCCCGCGGGGCTGTCGAGTCGTGCCGAAGCCGTAAAAAGCTATGTGGCGGACGCGCTGTGCGAGTTTTGCAGCCAGAGCGAAGAGTTTGCGCAGGCGGTAGTGCAGCCCGACAAGACGCCGAAGGACTGCCTTGAAGCGTGCGTCAAGGGCTGCGGGACAAGTATATCGGACTTTGAAGTATACAAGCGGGCGGCACAGTTCTGGTTCCCCGGATGTGTCGTTGAATTCCATATGAAAATACGTATGTCCCGGTATGAGGCGGAAGAAGAAGCTTCGGGCGCCGGCAAGGCGCTGAACCTCAACCTTGACGATCTGATCTGAGGCGGTGCGTTATGGGAAGAAGGGAAGAAAACGAAAAGCTCATACGTGAGCTTTACAACGACAAAGATCCGCTGTGGGCGGATATGAAGGAAGCCGAGAGGGACTTCCCCGTATACATATTCTATAAAAACACTCCGGGCGGGCGCCGCTTTGTGTGCACCGCCTGCGGAGAATACGAATTGCAATCGACTGCAAGGATTGTATATCCCGAGGAGGCGGAGGCGCTTGCTGCCGGGCACAACGAGAACGGAGTTTGTCCGAGGTGCCGCAGAACGGCAATATACAAAAACGAGGGTAAGGCAAAGAACGGCAGGAGCCTGCGGGACAGCCGCAATATTGCCTTCATCTATCCCCGCGGCGAGGAGCTGTGTCTCATAGTATGCGTTTGTATGTACCGTCTCTTTGACCCGCTGGCGCGGGACGCCGTGCAGAATTATATAAACACCGTATATGTACTGCGCCCGGGTGACGGGCGCAGATACGACGTATGGGACAGTGGGCGGCGCATATATGAGGCAACGCCGGAGACGAGCAAGACATATTCGCCTTTTGTAAACGGGTCATCCCTGTTTCCCACTGTATATCCGTACACGGTATACGGACGGGAGAGGCTGCGGGACTGCTTTCTGCGGCACTCCGGGCTTGAGCTGTGGGAGAAAGGATCAACAAGCACGGATGTTGAATATCTGTATGCTTACTGCACGCATCCGCAGTTTGAATATCTTCTGAAGAGCGGTGACAGGTGGATAGTCAATCAGTGCATATGGGCAAAGGACTACATGAAAAGCATATTCGACTGGAGCGCTGCGGGGCGCGGCTTTTTCAAAAAGCTTTCTCCCGAGGAGCTGCGGGAACTGCGCGGGATGCGTTGTCCGGCATGGGCGGTCAAGACGAGAGAATACTACCGGCTCTGCCGCAAGCTTACATTTAAAGAAGCGGAAAGTCTTTGGTACGACGTTTGCGCAGACAGTGCAAAGCTTTTGAAAAAATACCGCACCGATCCCATAAAGTGGCTGAGGTACATGAATGAGCAGAAAAAGCTGTACGCCGAGAGGGCTGAGCGCAGCGGGCTTTATGCCGTTGAGGGCGAATGGCGGGACTACATAAGGCAGGCGGCGGAAATAGGCTATGATGTGTATGAGCAGGTGGTCGCCATGCCGCGCGATCTTATAAAGGCGCACGACACGGTGAGCAAGCTTTACCGCAGGATGCTGAAAGAGAAAGAGCTTGAAGAGCAAAAGAAGGGAGAGGCAAAGGCGAAAAAATTGTACGCCGAGAGATGCGAAAAATACGAATACAGTGACGGAACATACTCGGTTATCGTGCCGGAGACGCTTTCGGACATTATATTCGAGGGGCAGGAGCAGCATAACTGTGTAGCCGGTTACTGCACCCGCCACGCGGACGGAAAGCTCACCATACTGTTTATCCGCCGCACGGCGCGACCCGGGAAAAGCTTTGTTACGGTGGAAATGTCCGCCGACGGAAAGATAGTGCAGGCGATGGCTTCTCACAACAAGAACCCCGACGCCGATGTGCTGCGCTTTATAGACAGCTACAAAAAGGAGCTTTGCAGACGGCAGAGCGAAAGCAAAAAGAAAAAGAAGAAGGAGACAGCGAAAGATGGAAGACAGAACGATGCCGGCAGTACCGGCGGAAGCGGCAGCGGCGACGCCGCATGAGGAAGCTCTCATATTACACAACGAGATACTTTGCAGGCAGGAGATAGCCGCCGGCGCTCTGGCGGACTTTTGCCAGAGCCTCAAGCGTATGCGCGACAGCGCGTTATACCGCGAGCTCGGCTGCGACAGCTTTGAGAGCTACTGCGAGAGCCGCGCGGGGATAAAATCCCGCATGGCATACAACTACATAGCCGCCTATGAGCGGCTTGGTGAGGACTACATGAGGCGCAATGCCACGCTGGGCATTACAAAGCTTGAGGTTCTCTCTCGCCTCACTCCAGAGGATCGGGAGGAGATCGCGGAGGACGCGGGGGACATGAGCGTTACGCAGCTTAAGGAGCTGCAGGAAAAGCTTTCCGTCTCCGGACGTCAGATAGAAATGCTCACTGAGGAGCTTGAAGCGGCAAACGGTGCAAAGGACAGCTTTGCGCAAAGCATGGAGGCGCTGAAGGCCGAGAACAGCGAAAAGCTTTTGGCGGCAGAGGCACGTATAGAAAAGCTTACCTCCGAGCTTGCCGCCGCAAAGAAAAAGGTCGTGGCGCCGGCAGCGGTCAGCGAAGAGGACAAAAAGAAGATACGTGACGAGGCTATGCGCGACGCGCGCACGGAGCTTGACGGCAAAAACAAGGCGGCGCTTGAGAAAAGCAAGGCGGAGGCTGTCAAGGCAAAGGAACGTTTTGAAAAGCTTGAAAACGAGAAGCGCGCCGCAGAGGCTGAGATCGAGCGGCTGAAAAAGCAGATAGCATCTTCCGACGCGACAGTGAGCCGCGTCAAGGTATATTTCAACAGCATCCGGGACGATTTTAACAAGATGTGCTCTGCCATAGACGAGGCGGACGCGGAGGTGCGCGCAAAGCTTATGGGCGCGGCGGGCAGGTTGCTTGAAGCCTGCAGAGAGACTTTGCAATCGATTGCGAGGTGACAGGATGGGTAAGCGTAAGCGTACAATGATCTGCCTTGAAGAAGCCGTTGCGCTGCTGCACAGCTGCGCGGACGATTTTCTCGGCTACGGAGACGATGAATATGCTTTGGGCATAAGGGCTGCAGCGCAGCTGCTTTGCGAAACGGAGGACATTAAAAAATACCCGGCGGAGTGATCATCCGTCGTGAAAAGGAAGAGAGGGAGACAAAATGAGCACACAGACCAAAAGCGAGGCAAGCGGGCGCGGCGTTGTTAAAATGCAGATCATAAGCCGCTGTCTGGGAGAAATATATGCGTACATACCGCAATGGGGCGAGTATTACTCCTCCATAAACAGGGCCGCTGACGGGCGGACTGTGAGAAGCCGCAAACCTGCGTATGTTTGGGAACAGTACATTGAGGGCATATGCAGGCGGGCACTTAAGGTATGCGGGCAGGTGGAGGCGGGCGAGCTGCCCACCGGACGTATGGAGCTTTGCGGCAATGTGTGCACATGGGACACGTCCCGATCGAGATATGCGACCGATATTGACCGCCGCGGTCGGCGCGGGCAGTATGAGTACCGCGGCATTATGGAGGCGGTGGGGAGTCTCATACAGGGGTCAAATACCGCCATGGAGGCGCGGCTGCTGAGTTACGAGGAAAGGAGGAAAAACGAATGACATATTATGCTGCGGCAAAGCTTGAGGGAACGAAGTACAAGATCGAAGCGCGGCGCGGCGGACCCATGTCCGAGGTTATGGCAATATATGACGGCTACTACGACAGCAGGCATCACGTTTTCTCCCTCTACCGCAGGTTTGTAGGTCTGGGGGCGTATCCCACGGAGACGCCGGCAAAGGCGACGGTATCGGCATATGAGGTGCTCCCTCTTAAAGCAGCACGGGAGCGTATGAGCGGCGGGGG
>USKS01000055.1 GCA_900555345.1 uncultured Eubacteriales bacterium | reverse complement strand
CCTTGGGATTGAATACGGACGTTATGGGATAACCCTCGCACTCGGTCTCGGTCGAGAACACCGCCGCGATACCCGATATATTTCCGTCATAATACTTTACCGCCTCAATTGCGCCGCGGGCGGTAAATCCCGTGACAACGGAAGCGGCAAGAATGAGAACGTTCTTGCCCTTTATCATGGGCAGTATGTTTTCGCGGAATATGAGCTGGCTGCCGGAGGTGTGCTCCGGCGTGACGATATACACCGTCTGATGCAGGTTCATGTTTGCAAGCTCCATTCGTGTCATCTCGTTCGCAATGCATGTGCCGATAACCTCGGTGCCGTCCAGACACAGGATCGTGTCAACGGGCGCCTTGTAGCGGTACATCTCAACAAACTCCTGCGCCAGCGCGGTCGCCTCGGAAAGGCGGGTCTTCTGCACCGTGATGTCGATATAATAATTCGTATGGCTGCGGCTTGTGGCAAAATGTCCCTTTGCAACTCGGAAATACAGATCTTTTCTGCTTGTGGGCAGCTTTACCATGTTAATGGGCATATGTCCTCCTTCGCCTCTCGGCTTGTTTTTCTAAAATTCCCGTATTGGGTCGCCGTATTCTTTCTGTATATTATTTTACATTATTGACGCGCCGTTTACAATAGCGAATGACACTTTTTTGTCGAAGCGCGAAAAATGAATATTTATTAGTTTATTCAAACCTCGAATGAATTTATGCCTTCTGCTTTTTTCAAATTAAGCTGTAATACGCCATCGTTTTTCGTATTCGTGCAACAAATCCATAAATAAGGTTCATATTTGTGCAATATATCTATTGCAATTATCGTATATTGTATGTATAATTATTTCATCAAACGGAATAAAATGCGGATTTGTATTTTGAAAGTCCCGGAGGACGGTACAGGCGCGGCACAACCGTTTTGATAATTTACAAAATTCCGGCAGGCGTTGCCGGAGAAAGGCTTAGGTAATAAAAAATGAAAACAAAAAAGATAATTGCACTCGTGCTTGCCGCAGTGATGGCGGTACTGAGCCTTGCAGCCTGCGGCTCTGCATCTGATAAGGACAGCGGAAAAGAGGCTATAAAGATCGGCGGGATAGGCCCTCTCACGGGCGGCGCCGCGATCTACGGCAGCGCAGCAAAGAACGGTGCACAGATAGCTGTTGACGAAGTCAACGCTCTCGGCGGTCTTCAGTTCGACCTTCGCTACGAGGACGACGTACACGACCCCGAAAAATCCGGCACCGCATACAATACTCTGAAGGACTGGGGCATGCAGATCTCTCTCGGCTCCGTGACCTCCAAGCCCGCAGTTGCCACCTCCGCAGAGGCTGCAAATGACCACATCTTCTATCTCACCCCCTCCGCATCATCTACAGATGTCATCGGCGGCGTTGCGAACCCTCTCACCGGCACGGTGGAGATAGAGCGTAAGGACTGCGTGTTCCAGATGTGCTTTGTTGACCCCAACCAGGGCTCTGCGTCTGCAGAATACATTTCCGAAAAACAGCTCGGCACAAAGGTTGCCGTTATTTACAAAAATGACGATGTATACTCCACCGGTATCTACAACAGCTTTGCGGCAGAGGCTGACAAGCTGGGTATTAATATAGTATCCGTTTCCACTTTTACGGACGATACATCAACGGACTTCTCCGTGCAGATCGCGGACGCAAAGAAAGCCGGCGCGGATCTCGTATTCCTGCCCATGTACTATGAGGCAGCCTCCATGATATTTATTCAGGCGAATGCCATAGGCTACAAGCCCACATGGTTCGGCGTTGACGGTATGGACGGTATTCTCACGCTGGAGGGCTTTGACAAATCCCTTGCCGAGGGAGTTATCCTTCTGACTCCCTTCAATGCAGATGCCGACGACGATGCAACCTCAAAGTTTGTTGCAAAATACAAAGAGAAGTACGGCGAGATTCCCAACCAGTTCGCGGCAGACGCTTACGACTGCATCTGGGCAATATATGACGCGCTCAAGGACGAGGATATCTCCACCGATATTTCCGCAAGCGAGCTCTGCGACATCCTCATGGCGAAGTTCACCTCCGCAGACTTCAAGTTTGACGGTCTGACAGGAGACGGCATGACATGGGACAATACCGGCGCGGTCTCCAAGTCCCCCAAGGGCATGGTAATCAAGAACGGTGCATACGTCGGGCTTGACTGATCGTTAAAGATCGGAAAAGACTTACATTTTAAATAAAAGAGGGCTGCTTTTCGACAACCCTCTTTTACTCATATATCGGCATAGATAAAAAAACGGGCATATACGCGCTCATGTCCCGGATACGAGGTGTTATTTTGGCTTTTCTCAATAATCTTATTAACGGTATAAGCCTCGGCAGCGTTTACGCAATAATCGCTCTCGGCTATACTATGGTGTACGGCATTGCAAAAATGCTGAACTTTGCTCACGGTGATATTATAATGGTCGGCGCGTATGTCTGCTTTTTTGCCGTGTCCGAATACGGGCTGAACCCCGCGCTCGGCATCATTATCGCAATTGCCATCTGTACGGTGCTGGGTATTATAATCGAGCGTCTGGCGTATAAGCCGCTGAGAGAGGTAACATCCCTTGCCGTGCTTATAACGGCTATCGGCGTAAGCTATTTTCTGCAGAATGCGGCGCAGCTTATGTGGACGTCCAACCCGAAGATCTTTCCCGCCATATTCGGCAGCGGCGGATTTGTGCTGTTCGACGGACAGATGACCATACCCTATAAAACGCTTGTGACCATTGCGGCATGCATCGTCATCATGATAGGGCTTACCCTTTTCACCGAAAAGACCAGAACGGGCAAAGCCATGCGCGCCTGCTCCGAGGATAAGGGTGCGGCACAGCTTATGGGCATAAACGTCAACAAGACTATATCAATAACGTTTGCGATAGGCTCCGCTCTTGCGGCAATAGCCGGAGTGCTGCTTTGCTCGTCGTACCCCAAGCTTATCCCCACAACAGGCTCAATGCCCGGCATAAAGGCGTTCACGGCGGCGGTGTTCGGCGGCATAGGCTCCATCCCCGGCGCGTTTCTCGGCGGTATTCTTCTCGGCATTATCGAGATATTCTCAAGCGCATATCTCTCCACAGAGCTTGCAAACGCCATAGTTTTCCTGGTGCTTATAATCATTCTTCTCGTGAAGCCTACGGGACTTCTCGGCAAGAAAGTAAACGAGAAAGTGTGAGGTTTGAATATGAAACTGTCAAAAAGTACGAAAACCTCATTTATGACATACGGCGTCGTTATCGTCATGTATGCGCTTCTCATGATACTGACATCTGCCGGCGTCATGTCCTCCACCATGAAGGGACTGCTTGTGCCCTGCTGCGCGTACATAGTGGCCGCGCTTTCGCTTAACCTTACGGTCGGCGTTCTCGGCGAGCTTTCTCTCGGTCACGCGGGCTTTATGAGTGTGGGCGCCTTCACCGGTACGACCGTCGCAATGCTCCTCAAGACCTCGGTAGAGCCTGTATGGGCGCGTATGCTCATAGCGATCGCGGTCGGCGCGTTCTTCGCGGCGATAGCGGGCGTTATCGTCGGCATCCCCGTGCTCAGACTGCGCGGCGACTACCTTGCGATAGTAACTCTTGCTTTCGGCGAAATCATAAAAACGATCGTTACAAACCTGTATGTGGGCAGCGACAACGGCGGCGTCCGCATGGGCTTTCTCAATGCCGATATAGGTCTTAAGACCGGCGGAAAAATGATACTCAACGGTCCCAACGGTATTTCCGGTATTACGAAAATTTCAACGCTCACTACCGGATTTGTACTTATAATGGTCTGCCTTGTAGTCATATTCAACCTTGTGAACAGCCGCTCCGGCAGAGCTATAATGGCGCTGAGAGATAACAGGATCGCGGCGGAGAGCGTCGGCATAAACGTTACGAAGTATAAGCTCATGGCGTTTGTGATATCCGCTGCTATGGCGGGCGCCGCGGGCGCGCTTTACGCACTGGGTCAGAACACCGTAACGGCGAACAAGTTCGATTTCAACACATCAATACTTATTCTTGTGTATGTGGTTCTCGGCGGACTGGGCAATATGCTCGGTTCCATCGTTGCGGCAACGGTGCTGTATCTCCTGCCCGAGACCGTACTCCGTCAGTTCTCCGACTACAGAATGCTCATATATGCCGTTGTTCTCATAATCATAATGCTTGTAACAAACAACGCCCGCCTCAAGAGCCTGTTTTCAAGGGCAGTTGAGCCTATCACCCGATTGTTCGGGCGAGGGCGCGACAAAGACGGCGGCGGTAAAACCGAAAAGGAGGGCAGGTAAACAGAATGTCAAATTTCAATTTTGAAAAGGGCAAAATGGTGCCCGTACCCAGCCACTCCATCATACCCGAGCGCGACCTCGGAAAAACCCCCGTTCTGGAGTGCAGCCACCTCGGTATCGACTTCGGCGGTCTGCGCGCGGTCGACGACTTCAACTTTACCATAGGCAAAACGGAAATTGCGGGGCTTATAGGCCCCAACGGTGCAGGCAAGACTACCGTTTTCAACCTGCTCACAAAGGTGTATACCCCCACCCGCGGCATTATAATGCTAAACGGCATGGATACCTCCGGCAAAACAACGGTGCAGATAAATAAAATGGGGATTGCGCGCACCTTCCAGAACATACGCCTGTTTTCAAACCTTACCGTTGAGGATAACGTAAAGATCGGTCTGCACAACTCCATGAAGTACAGCTCCATAGAGGGCATTCTCCGTCTGCCGTCATACTGGAAAGCTGAAAAAGCGGCACATGAGAGGGCAATGGAGCTGCTTTCCATATTTAACATGGAGGATAAAGCCGACTGGCGCGCGGGCAATCTGCCTTACGGCGCGCAGCGCCGCCTTGAGATAGTGCGTGCACTTGCCACAAACCCCTGCCTTTTGCTGCTTGACGAGCCCGCCGCGGGCATGAACCCCGCGGAGACCGCCGATCTTATGGAGACTATCGTAAAGATACGCGATACTTTTCAAATAGCGGTGCTGCTTATCGAGCACGATATGAAGCTTGTCATGGGTATCTGCGAGGGCATATGCGTTCTGAACTTCGGTCAGGTCATCGCAAAGGGCACCGCCGATGAAATACGCGAAAACCCCACGGTCATCGAGGCATATCTCGGTAAAAGGGATGCCGGCTGAAACGGCGAAAATACTACGAAAGGCGCGGTTTGGAATATATGCAGACAATGCTTAAGGTTGATAATATCAACGTATACTACGATAAAATACACGCCATAAAGGACGTGTCCTTTGAGGTAAACCAGGGTGAGATCGTGGCGCTGATAGGCGCAAACGGCGCGGGCAAGACCACAACGCTGCACACGGTCACGGGGCTTATCCGCCCCCGCAGCGGCAGCATCAGCTACTACACCACCGAGATAGACCGCAGCGGCGAGGACGTTCCCATGACATACGATCTTGTAAAGACGGCGCCGCATAAAATGGTATCCATGGGGATAGCCCACGTGCCGGAGGGCAGACGCATATTTCTGCAGATGACCGTTATGGAAAATCTGGAGATGGGCGCATTCTGTAAGGGCAAGGTCTCGAAAGAGGATCTTGACAACGTATTTGAGCGTTTTCCCCGCCTGTATGAGAGAAAAAAGCAGGAGGCGGGCACGCTTTCGGGCGGCGAGCAGCAGATGCTTGCCATGGGACGCGCCATGATGAGCCGCCCCAGACTGCTCATGCTCGACGAGCCTTCCATGGGTCTTTCCCCTCTGCTCGTAGAGGAGATATTCGATATTATAGGCGAGCTTCACCGTGCGGGCACGACGATACTCTTAGTCGAGCAGAACGCGGAAATGGCGCTTCAGATAGCCGACCGCGCGTATGTGCTTGAGTCCGGCAGAATAGTGATGACCGGCACCGGCAAAGAGCTTGCGGAAAGCGAAGAGATACGCAAGGCGTACCTCGGCGGCTGATCAAGATACAAAGAAAAAACTGCTCCGACAGGCTGTCGGAGCAGTTTTTTTCTTTGTACCGCATGAGTCACGTCAGCCGATCGACCGAGGAGGGCTGCGCCGCCCGCAGGTTTCTTTCTTTGCACTGCTCGAAGGCTTTTCTCTCTGCGCCTCCGCCATGTCAGACCTTGCGGCAGATAAACCGATAAGCAGATCATGTTTTCCTCTGCGCCCGTGTCCGTTCTCCCGAAGTCTGCATAAACGGACAACCTACGGGCGGGGAACAGTGACGGAAAAAAGCCGCGTCTCAGAGCCTCGGATAATCCGCAAGAGAGACCTCTCGCCCCGCCTCGGCGGAGTCGTAGGCACCCTGAAGGATAAGCGACGTTTTGACGGCGGAGTCGATGCCCGCGCGGGAGCGCTCTCCCGACCGCACGCAGCGGAGAAAATCGGCGATCTCCGCCTCAAACATATTGCTGTCCCCCGGCTCAAAGGTCTCGGTGACAAACTCGCCGTCCTTTTCCGTGTAGAGCTTATATCCGCCGCAATATGTAAGACGCACGCCGCCTTTTGTTCCCTTTATGTCGATAAACTGCTCGTCCTCGTCAATGTTCTGCGCCCACGCGCCCATAAGCGTTATAACGGGACCCGAAGTGCGGAGCAGCGCCGTGCATGACTCTTCAACATCGTATGTTCCGCCCGGGTTGCGCGTCTCCTCGCTCCACATCTTTCTGTAATGATAGTTCGGAATGTCGCGTCCGAGACAGCCGAAGATCGCGGCGCTTACGCGAAGCGGCTCGGGGTCGCCCACAAGATACATGACCTGGTCGATACGGTGCACCCCCCAGTCTATAAGCACGCCGCCGCCGGAGAGGGCTTTCGTGGTAAACTGACCGCCGATGCCCGGGATGCAGCGAAAGCTTCTGAAAGAAACAAACACGTGATATACGTCGCCGAGCGCACCGCTCGCAATAAGGGCGCGCACTTTTTCGACGGATTCGTGAAATCTTGTAACGACGCCGATATTCAAAACAAGTCCGGTTTCGTGCTGCACGCGCTGCATTTCGAGAGCTTCCGCGTAGCAGGCAGCGGCGGGCTTTTCGCAAAGCACATGCTTGCCCGCGCGCATGGCGGCAACGGAAATTTCCCTGTGCATAAAGTTCGGTACGCAAATGCTTACGGCGTCAACGTCCTTATCGGTGAGAACAGAGCGCCAGTCGGATACCGCAGTGCCGCAGCCGAAATCTTCTGCGCACTTTTTCGCTTTTTCGAGAGAGGTGTCGCAGAAATACTTTATCTCGCACTCATCCGCGTGGGAGATAAAAGCCGGTATGTGCGCGTCTCTTGCAATGCAGCCGCAGCCGATGATTCCGATCCCGATCTTTTTCATGAATTTTTCCCGCCTTTCATTTTCTTTATATTATCATGAGGCGGGAAAAATTTCAATATGTAGTATATTTTTTATCGAAAACGGCGGATGCGGCGCATTATCTGCCGCATGACGCCGCGACGGGACGGGCGCCGCGGACGGCAGTGACACAAAAAAGTGAAAAAACCCCTTTACAAAACAGCGCAGATGTGGTACAATACTCTGGCAATATCGGTTCCCCGGACAGCGGAACGCAGGATCTTTCAGAGATGCATCACCCGCCGCCGCCTGAGAAACACGTTTTTTGCAAATAATTTAAGAGGTGACAAAAATGATTACCAAAGAAGAAAAAGCAAAGATCATCGAAGAGTACAAGACCCATGAGGGCGACACAGGTTCTCCCGAGGTCCAGATCGCGATCCTGACCTACAGAATCAAGACCCTTACCGAGCATATGAAGCAGAACAAGAAGGACCACCACTCCGGCAGAGGCCTTCTCAAGATGGTCGGCCATCGCCGCAACCTGCTTGCATATCTTCAGAAAGTTGACATCGAGCGCTACCGCGCGATCGTAGAAAAGCTCGGCCTGAGAAAGTAATTTCCCGCAAAAGAGAAATTGCCGACGGGCGCTTATTCCACGCACCCAAAACGGCTGCGGCGGTTTTCCGCCGCAGCCTGAATTTT
>USKS01000054.1 GCA_900555345.1 uncultured Eubacteriales bacterium | reverse complement strand
GACCTCGCCCCAGTTTATCGCAAAATTATTGTCATCATAGTAAGCTATGCTGTACGGTATTTTGCTGTCAGCTTCAGCTTTGGAAAGATTGCTTTCAAGCTGGCTCTTAACATGCTCATAGTCCGCATATGTGGAACTGTCGGAAAGCCCGTATTTCTCATTGAAATACTTTTTGTTTTCGGCATACATCTGCCCATTGCCGGAGTTTTGTATATAGTTGTTTTCTCCTTCGGGATCGCCTTGATAGCTAAGTGCAATGGTATAGAAGTTTTCAAAATCTTGAAGTTCACGTTGAGCGTTTTGCAGATTTCCTTTGGCGCTCTCTTTTCGCCGATCCATTTCGGCAGCGATTTCAACACTTTCGTCTCCTTTCAGTGTATCTATCATATCCCGAGTTTTGAGAAGATCCTCAAGAGCTTTCTTTTCTTCTCCGTTCAGCCTGTGATTTTCCGCAGCCTGTCCCTGATCCAGATAAAGGGGGCCGGCAGCAAACTCACTGTTGGGGTTGTTGAGATAATTGTATATATCCATATACCCCGCGTTTTCGCCCAGTCCCGCTTTTTTAAGAGCGGTTTGCTGCACTTCGTACTTCCACTGTTGCTTCGGCTCAATTTTTTCAAGCTCTTTGGGGTCAAGCAAGTTGACAAGCATTTTCCGTTCTTCCGCTGATATGCCGAGCGGTGCAGACACACCGGCAGCTGTCGGCGCCTTTTCGCTGCTGTTCTGCCGCGAAGAAGGATTGGGTAAAAGTCCGAAGTTATTATCATCAAGTATTCTTTTGATATCATCTGTGGTAGTTTTTCCGGTAATGCCGAACTTTTTATAAAGTCGGTTCTTTTTTTCGGCGTCTGCTATCTTCTTGTTATACACCTCCCTGCCGCCGGAGGTCTTTGCAGCCTCAAAATAATCGCTGAAAGCTTGGTCTCCAGCCGACGTATCGGAATCAATAAATTCCTGCACGCCCTTCAGAATATCGTTGTATTCCTCATCCGAAAGCGCAGAGCGGTTTTTCTCGATATAAGATTTTATATCGTTTGCCTCGCTGCGAAAACGGTCGGAGGAGAAACGCAGTCCCGGCGCCTGCAGACTTTCATACTGCTCGTAGTCGCTTTTCTCTCCGGCAATATACTTCTGTCTCTCATCAACATCGGAGTTGTAATCGTCGTAAAGCTTTTTAACGCGCTCATATATTCTGTTCGATTTTATTCTTTTGGCGTCCGCCTGCGGAACGGTGCCTTTAATAAGGTTTCTCCCCTCGCCGGCACTCGCACTTTCGGTGCGGTTTGCGCTTATTCTTTTCTTTTCGCTTTCGGGTATAGTACCCTTTATCAAATTGTTTGCCATACAGACCTCCTCTGTCAATCCGTATAACTGTCGGTCAGATCAATGTAGGTGTTCCACGGACCGTACCATACAACGTAGTGATCCTTTGTAGAGCCGCCCCGTCCTCTGGTGGTGTATCTGAATACGGTAGAGCCCTCGGGATTGAGCTGCAGCGTTCCGTCTCCGGTGTCTATGCTGTACAGCTTTTCGCCGCTGTCATGCAGTCGGTATCCGTCCACATTGTTGGGCTGATAGCCGTTTGAAAAGGCTTTCGTTGAATCGTACTCGCCCTTTGTCATAACATCCCTGTTCATCTGCTGCACATAGGGATTTATGCCCTTCGCCGACGTGCTTACTTCATTGCCGGCAGCATCCTTATATGTATATCCGCCGCTGTCGTTTTCCTCGCGGCTGACCCACTTTCCGAAAGTGCCTGTTTCTGCGTCGCCTTCTGATGTGCTGCCGCTTTTTCCGCTGCCGCTTTGATTGTATGCGGCAAGCTTTGCATTGTACTCGGCACGCAGCGCCGACGTATCAACGCCCAGGCTGTCCAGCTTATTAAAGTCTCCCGCAGAAAGCGCCGTTGTAACTGCATCGCTGTATGCATTGTAATCTGCACTGTATCTGTCGCTGTCAATACCTACAGCGTCAACATAACGGCTCCAGAGCTGCGAAACAAGATTGTCGTAGTCGTTCTTCGCATCTCTTGCGCGGCTGTAATCGGTTTCGTCCAGATTCTGATATATGCCCAGCATATTAAGAAGCTCCGTGCCCTCATCCTGATAGCGTGCATAAGCCCTGTCCGCATAGTCTGCCGCCGCGTCGTTTGCGTCCTGCATATACATGTTGTATATCTGATGCGCCGCGTCCTGTGACCAGCTGTTGGCATATCCTCCCGAAAGCGAGGCGCTTTTTGCCGCGCTGTCCTTGGCTGCAAGCTTGCCGTTGCGTTTTGCGGTCTCAAGGTAGTTCTTATAAAAGCCGTCCGCATTAACGTCATAGTTGAAATTTCGGGAGTTTATCTCAGCAATGGTATCGTCCACCAGCTTTTTGTAATTCCCGCTGTATGTGTCTTTGTATCCCTCTGCTACGGTCCTGTCGTACATGTCGCGTATGGCTTTCGCCGTGTCATAGTCAGAGCGCTTCGGCGCTTTCGCATATCCCGCACTGCTCTCCGGATACGACGAGGCGCCGCCATTGAGGAGGCTGCCTCCGCCGCTTACCACCTTGACCGTTGGCTGCGCGTTATTGTTGTTGCCCGCCGATTGCACCGCAACAGCCGGAGCGGCCGCAGGCGCGGTCCTTGCCTGCTTTTTTTCAAGATCGTCACGAAAAACTGCTGCCATATATAATCATCTCCTCACTTATCATATATCGCTTTCCGAAGTCCCTCGGAAAGGTTTGCTTTGTCTATCTGCTCAAATGCGGCGTTAAGCTGCCGTGCAGTGTCCTGCGCCCACCTGATGAGCGCCTCTGTCTTTTCGGCATCCGTCCGGCACGCCGCCGTGTCCGGAGTCTTGATTCTTACGTTCATATGTGCCTCACATTTCCGAGCCCGCTTCAAGGGTCTTTGTAATAGTTATGAGTGTAAAGTCTCCCGCGCCCGCAAATCTGATCCTGTACAGCCTGCACCGCCGAGGCTTTATTTCAAAGCTTACGGCTTCGCGCCGTCCCTCGACCTGCGCGCACGGTATCCAAACGCCGCACATATCGTACTGCACATACGCGCGCAGCGCACTGCCGACGGGGAGAACACACGTAACGGCGATCCTCGGCACGTATTTAGCGTCCGGCGTGTCATATCCCATAACTCCGGTCGTAAAGGAAAAAGGAACTTTTTCTTCGCTGTCGGGATCGTCCATCAGCCACAGCTCCGTCCCGATAACGGCGTAAAGCCTTCCGCCTACGGTAGCAAAGTCGCGTATATCTGCGCTGTCCTCACGGTGCCATGTCGCGCTGTCCTCGTCGTAAACAAATAGACTGCGCTCTCCCTCCTCATTGCAAAGGCTTATATAATACCTGCCCCGTACAGCTCCGGCAACGCCTCCGCTGTAAACCGTGTCGCCGAGAACTGCGTCGATCTTCGAGGGAGCGCCGCCGGAAAACATCATAATACCGTCGGACGAATGATAATACATTCTGCCGTTCGACGTAACAACGCTCTTGTCCGATCCTTCCTTAACTCCCTTGTAGTGATATTCCACAGGCGAGAATGTCTCTGGGTAAGAACCGGACATAACGATAAAGCAGTCTTCCTTGAAAAATATCGGCTTGTCGTCGTACACACCTATGCCCGTCCATATGCCGTCGGCACCCACGCCCTGCGCAAACGAGTCCGCCGCGGTTCCCTCAAAGCGTTTCCAATTGCGCACGTCACCTATGCCGCAGGCATATATTTCATTAACAATATCCGTGTTGCCGTCCTCATACGTTCCGTAGCGGCAGCCCCACAGCCTGTTGTTGCATTCGATTGCAAAGTCCGTAACGGGCATTTTTCTTTTGATCGTCACCGTATGTCCTTCATAAACTGCCATTGTGAGTTTTTGGTCAAGCACTCCGGAGAGTATAAGATAGCCGTTGCCCACATGCGAGATCACATAGCTTTTGTCAAGCTCATCGGATATACCGTCAAATACAACGGCGTCGCCCTCATCAAAACCGAGCAGCGGCGTGTAAACCGTCTTGCCCTGCAGATCCACAGTCTGCTTGCCGTTGCGCAGACAGAAAAACTTTGCCGCATCCTCGCTTTTAACGTCGCATGAAACCGATACCTTGATGTAGTCCTGACTTATGTCCGCCCATGTGCTGTAAGCGGCGCTCCATTGGTACAGCTTCCCGGTCACCTTGTCGCGCCATCTTTTCCCGTTTTTCGGATCATCCGGCTTTTCGGTAGCTATTGAAGATAGCGCTTCGCTTTCATAAGCCGTGAAATGCAGCCCCGCAGAGTCAAACTCGATATAGTTGCCGACTTCGATACCCCACAGGCTGTTAAATCCCGTTCCGTGACCTGTGAGGGCATAAAACCCGCTTTCGGGCGCTATTGTCTCCGCCACTCCGTTATGTACCCACTCAACCGTCTTGCCGTCCTCACGTACCATAACGGTCAGCCCATACATATTGACCGACACCGAATGCCCGCTTTCAATCTTTACAAGAGCGTTTGCTCCGCGAGAACCGTTCTTTTTCGTCACGGTTCCGCTGTTTATGATCTTTACATCCTCCTCGCCCTCGGCGGTAGACGGTGCAAATGTAAATGTAATATTGCTTCCGAGACTGCTTGCTTCCGTCATGCCCGTTTCGGTCACATTGTCAAAAGTCTCGTCGATCTCATTCATCACGCTGACAAGACTTACCCGTATACCGTCCGGCATAACATAAACGTATCCCGCACGGGCTATGATTCTTTTCAGCGCCGCTTCGCTTCTCAGCTTTTCCCTCGTCTCGTCCGCCTTGTCCGCGGCGGCAACGGAGTCATAAAAGGTATGCCCGACAATGCTCGCCGCACTGCCGTCCTCTTTTATAAACTCAAGTTCCAGCGTAAAGCGCACTCCGCCGGTGTCCGCCCGCTCTGTTACCGATATAACGGCAAAGCAGCGGGTGCTTGCCGTCTCCCGCGAGCTTTTAACTCCGACACCTGCGACGGAAAAAATCTCCCTTGCGGCAGCTGCGCCGTCGCTTCCGCATACCAAAGCACCGGCAGCATCCCGGACAGAACCGAAGCCCATGTTACGGCGTCCTCGCCGAACCCTCAGTGCAGGGTATGCCCTCGCGGAGCCGTTTTCCATTTCGGAGAATGTGCCCTCTCCCGCACGCAGTCTTGCATCAAGTCCCGAAAAAACCGAAATGACGCTTCTCTCCCTCGACGGGGAGCCCGTAGCAGTAACGTACATAAATATCCTCCCGTCTCACGCCATGTAATTAAGCTTTGAGCGCTGCAGCGGCATGTGACTCCTGTTGTAGCTGTCCGCAAAATCCTGCCAGTCTGCGGCAAAGCGTGCCGCCGTTGCCGTCTCTCTTGCGCTTTCCAGATTGTCGCGGTCTATATAGTAAAGCAGCCAGTCGGCATATATCCTGTCGTGGGGCGCTCCCACAGCGAGAGTAACACCGCCGTCCGCAATGCTTTCAAAATTGCAAAACACCTTGCCTTCGGTGTTTTCATGTGTGTTTATAACCTCATCGAAAACTTTCATCTCAAGCTCGCGAAGCCGTCCTATAAGATAATCGGCGCTGCGGCCGTGCCCGGGTCTCAGCTCCCCGACTCTCTGCAATACTTCGTTAACTGTCATAATCATCCGCCGCAAGGCGACTCCTTTCTTTATCCTGAAACGCCCGGAGCGACTGCGCGCCCCGGGCATATATTCTTTATCGGCTCTCTATGTCGGAGCCGTTGAGACCGTCCAGCATGTCCTCGAACATACTCCTTGTCTCTATGGAGTGCATAAGCACATCGTATATTGGAAGAGGAACTTCCACAGGCTTGCCGCATGGCACGGTGTATTTAACACCGCCGTTCACTCTTACGGTGCGTCCCTTGTCCTTGGGATAGCGCTTCGGCACCACAATAGTGCGCATTTCTTCCCACGGATCTGCTTCGGCTTCCTTTGCTTCCTTTGCTTCCTTTGCTTTCTTCGCCGCCTCTGCCTTTGCTTTCTTTGCTTCCTTTTCGGCTGCGTTGTCAGCTTCCGCCGCCGTTACGGCAAGCTCTCCTGTTTCAAATGCTGCCGCAGCTGCTGTTTTGCTCTCAGACATATTGTCCGCTCCTTTCGTATTTCGGCTGTGCCGTCAGTTTGCCGCAGCGCTTGCAAAGTTTGCGCTGCCGCTCTTGATTGCAACGATATAGTCATCGTTAAGAATTTCGGATACCTTGTTCATCTTCCAGCCAACGGTTGAATACTGGTTCAGTGCACCGCCGACGGTCTGGGGATCCTTGACAATGTGCTCGATTCCGATTCCGCCGAGACCGGTGGTAGCAACACCGTCAGCGCCGCACACAAACGTTGTAAACACACTTGTCACAGTGTTCTCGGTTACTTTCTCGATAAGGCAGTTGGAGGACTGCACAAACCGCACATTGCCCATCTTACCCAGCTCGCCCTTCAAGATGTTATCGGTTTTCTGGTACTTCATTACATCGATCCAGCCGCCGGAATTTATGGCGCTTGTCATAAAGTCCATAGCCACATAAGGATGTATCAGCGCAACATAGTCGCCGTCAAATGTAGGCGCATCGTCGGCTTTAAGCGTTGCTGCAGCCTTGAATATATCCTTGATACTCAGTGTATCGGCAGCAGTCAGTTCCTTGTCGGTAGCCCTGTCCGCACTGCGCAAAACGTTTGTGGTCTGTGCAAGCGCACTGCGGGTTATCTTGTCAGAGATAATAGCCGCCTGCTGCGCTATCTTCTTCGTAGCCTGTATAATGATAGGATCGATAGCCGTGCGGCTGAAGCGTGTACCTATCTTCACATAGCGGCCGTACTGGACGAGGATAGCGGTTATTGTCTCAAGGCTCATGGTCTGTCCGTCGGGAATTTCGTTATCCTTCAGAACTGCGTCGGAGACCGAAGAGGACAGGTCGTTGAAGCGTCTGAACTCTATGGACTCTCCGGAGTTTTCGGGAATATCGCGCTTTGTCGCCACCTGATCGTGAATAAGCGCGGGGCCAACGAGTTCAAGAAGCGTCTTGTCATAAAACGTCTTCATTTCCGCGGACAGACCGCTTACACCGACCGTCTCAAGAGCGCCCGTGCTGGAATTTGCCTGCTGCGCGGCATAGTTAAGGTTTGCTATGGTCTCAGTTGCAAAGAGCTGAAGGTCGAAAACGATGAAAAATTTAGTGTTTGTCATGTAAAAATCCTCTCTTTCTGCGCACATATGCGCGTTCCTATCTGAGAGGCACCGGTTTTCCGGTTCTTTCCGCCTCTCTTATAAGCTGTCGTATTTTATCGCTTGAGAGATTGTTGACATCAATGTGAGTAACAGCGGCGGCAGACGAACCGGAAGAACCGTTTTCTGCGGGTCGCATACCTCGCGCCGATATGTTTTTTGCGGTCGCCTCTTTGACCGCACGCGCCGTATATGCAACAGTGCCGCTCATGATCTGGTCGAGATGCGCGGTGAGATATGTGTCCCGCACACTGTTTCCGAATTTAAGGCTCTTCAGAAACTTCTGTCCGCCCTCTCCGGATAATTCTCCCATAAGATCAAAGTCCGGAAATTCCTCTTTCAGCTTTTCCGCCTGGTCGATCCAGCCGGCAATCTCCGTTTTGACCGCTTCCTCCGCTTCCGCTTTTTTGCGGCGTTCCTGTTCAATGCTGTCGGTAATGCGGCGGCGCTTTTTCTCCAAAGCTTCTTTCGGATCGTCACCCGAATTCAGCGCCTCGCGCCTTACCATATCCGGATCATTCTGCATTGCTTCGGCAAGAGCAGCTGTGTCCTCCGGGTCAACCCCCAGCTTCTCGGCATACATTCTGAGTGCCGGAGTCAGAGTCTCCAGAGCTTCGGCTTTGCCCTTGTAGCGCTCCTCAAGTCTTTTGGTGCGCTGCGAAAGCACGCTGTCGAAATCCTTCTGCCTTGCTTTTCGGAACTTCCCGCGCATTGCCTCGCGGTACTCTTTTTCAATGTCTTCATCCGTTGCGGTGCCCTCTTCCGGGTTTTCACCGTCTGCA
>USKS01000053.1 GCA_900555345.1 uncultured Eubacteriales bacterium | reverse complement strand
TGTCATAACCGTGCAATTTAACGAAAAAACCCGCAGAGCGCGAATCAAAGGGAGTTTGCACAAAAAAACGGATACATTTTTGTTGGAATTTATTCATAAAATATACTACATTTTTTCAAAATGAATGGTATAATTGTATAAAGGTAAAGTGGGTAGGGATTTTTATGCCCATTTGAACCCATAGGCAATAACATAAAGGAGGATGGGGCTGTACCTGGTGCGGCACCGCAGAGCGATGTTTGAACGATTCTGGGAATACATAACTCGCCATATCAAGATCGCGTGGAAGAGTGTATTCTTCAATTTTAAGCAGTATTGCTGCTTCTTCGCTGCTATTTTTATTATCCAGATGCTGTACGGCATGATGGCGATATCCGCCACGAACAACAATTCCGTGGCATATCAGCAGATCGTCGAGCAGTACGACTACCACTACGTAATCCGTAACCTTACGCAGGGTCAGTATAACTATCTCGAAGGCTATAAGAGAAGCCAGAACATGGGTATACTGGATAAGAACAAGCAGCTTTACGTGATCGTGGACAAAACCGAAAGATTCAACGAGAGAGAGGGCAAGAACGTTTACGACGTTTACCTCCGATTCGGTAAGGAAGGCGCAGATGCTTCCAGAGTCCAGGAATACTATAAGGATTTCAAAAAGTTCTATGTAGATAAACTTCAGTCGCTTGAGCCGTCTTATTCGTATCAGGATCCGAATCAGACGAACTTCTCAACGGAGAACACTCTGCTGCTCGACTACCAGAGCAGGGTGTCAAGCAATAACGCTACATTCTGGATAATAACGGCGCTGCTGCTCGTTTTGTCCGTGTTCCTCCTGATGTCCATATACAACATCAGAATGAACCAGTACAAGTTTACATACGGCGTCTATATGACGTTCGGCGCGGATTTCAAAAAGCTGTTCGTCACGGCGTTCTGGGAAATGTTTGTCGTAATGCTTGTGACATTCATTCCTTCCGTGCTTGTGTCCACTCTGGTGGTATGGCTCATATACGCCCCCTCCGGCTTCAGCTTTGCATTCTCCGGCTGGGTATTCTTCAAGGTGTTCGTGTTCAGCCTCTTCGTAGTGCTCGCGGCGGTGTTCATGCCCATGAGAACGACATCGGCGCGTCAGCCCATGTCGCTGATCATCACAGAGGACAACTCAAACCTTGTAACCTCTCCGAGAAAGTCCTTCAACCTGCTCGGCAAAAAGTTCCCCAGAGACTACGAGCTGTATTCGCTGTGGCGCTTCAGAAAGTACAACATTCAGCTGCTCACAACGGCAATCATATTCTGCGCGCTGTTTATCTGCGGTCTGTATCTTGCCAATATATATAATACGAATGTAAATTATCCGAAGCCGCAGTACGGTATGTCGATCGATACGAACAGCACCAACGCGGCATACGACGCAAAGCTCAGCAGCGATATAAAGAGCGTCAACGACGACTTCAATAAGAAGTACGACGAAGAGCTGAGAAAGTACGGCGACGATTTTGCCGATAACTTCAAGGCGCTTACATATATCGAGTCTACCGGTAACGCGACCCCGACGGACGGCGATGTGGACTTCTCGCAGAGCCCCGTTACGGAGGCAAAATATATCTCCTCGTTCATGCTGGTGAACAAGAAGAATATCAAAGCGTTCTCGACGGGCTTCTTCGTCTATAAGCCCGCCGATGCATACTCAAAGTATGACGACGGCAAGGGCGGCAGCTATAAGGTTACAAACGATGTTCTGTACCGCGCGGTCGACGAGGGCACTTCCGAGGACCTGTTTGAGTTCCTCAGCCAGTACACGGTCGAGGGCGATCCCAGACAGATTCTTGAGTCAAACGGCGACACCCAGTACGTCATCATCGGCGACTCCGTGTCGAACATCTCAAAGTATAAGTTCAAGATCGGCGATACCATCGCGGTCTCCACATACGAGGGCGCGGTAACCGCAGTCGATTCCAACCTCTCTGGCAAGAACCTGCTGCGCAAGCAGATCAAGAACTTCAAGTACAGATATACAACGCTCACCGTCTGCGCGGTCATAAAGGATATCCCCTCAGGCAGCGTTCCGCTGTACATGATGAGCGATACATACGAGTCCGTGACGGGACGTTCCGCGGTGACAACAAAGCTCAACGTTTATACCTACTCCTCCGATCCCGCGGATAAAAAGGTATTCCATCTGTCAAACGAGCAGATCAACTATATCGAGGATAATCTGCGCGATGTCATCGACTCCGACGGACTCAGCAAGGTCGGCGCGATTCCTGTTGTTGACTACAATCAGCTGGCGGAAAAGAACATCAAGAGCGACGAGCACTATAACGAGCTGTTCGTTGCGATCTCCGTCCTGATCCTTTGCATTTCACCTATCATATGGTTCTTCTCACAGACAATGTACTACTACAAGCGTGAGAAAGAGTTCAATATAATCCAGTCCATGGGCGCAAACGGCGCCGACATCAGAAAGATATACCTGCTCGGCGGTATCAGCATGGCGATAATGTCGCTTGTGGTAAGTATACTGCTCAGCTACATAGCAAGCTATCTGATGTTCTACGTCTACAACGTAGTTGTGCCTAACTTCTCCGGCGAGTACATACGCTATACATTCTATATGCCTTGGTACGCACTGGTGATCTCCGTGGTAATGTCCGTTGCCTGCGGCTTCTTCTCGGCATACATCCCGTACAAGAGCTACTTCAAAAACCGCTACTCACTTGAGAACGGCGGCAGCGGCACACAGGACGACGACTGATTTAAGAGAAATAAATAAACCAACGATAGGACGGGCAAAGCCCCGTCGGGAAAGGATCAACAATAATGGCTACTACTGAATATATGCTTCAGACTGAGAGCGTTATCAAGCAGTACAGACAGTCTGACTCTGTTATCACGGCAGTGGATCGTGCTAACATTAAAATCGAAAAGGGAGAGTTTGTGGCAATAATCGGTGCCTCCGGCTCCGGTAAATCAACATTTCTCCATATCTGCGCAGGCCTTGACCGTGCAAACGCCGGTCGTATTATCATCGACGGACAGGAAATCACAAAGATGCACGCCGACGAACTTGGACGCTTCAGAGGCGAGAAGATGGGCTTCATCTATCAGAGGCATAACCTGATTCCTCAGTTTACGGCGCTTGAGAACATCCTCCTGCCTACCGTAATGTGCAATAAGTCCGATATGAGCTATCAGGAGTCTCTCCGGGAGCTTGTTGAGTGCCTTGGACTCAGCGAAAGACTTCACCATCTGCCCAGCGAGCTTTCCGGCGGTCAGTGCCAGAGAGTCGCAATAGCGCGCGCGCTTATCAATAACCCCATGATGCTGTTCGCAGACGAGCCTACAGGTAACCTTGACCGCACCAACGCGGACGAGGTTCTGCGCCTGCTTCTGAAGATCAGAGAGACCCGCGGACAGACACTGCTCATGGTAACTCATGACCTTTCTATAGCAGAAAAGGCAGACAGAATATTCCGCATGGATAACGGCGTCCTGTCCCTCGACAGAGACTACATCGGCGGAAACAAAAAGACAATAGTAAGCTACTGATTCTGCCGCCTGCGGTAAGATCGGCACAAAGAACGTGCAATAAAAGCACCGGGATACGCAAAGTTTGCGTTTCCCGGTGCTTTTTGCTTCTGCTTGATAAATCATAAGCTGCCGTAGAGCCGCAGGCTGTATGAAAAACAAAGAAGCAGCGGAAAGGACTAAAAAGAAATGATCATAACAAAAACACTTACCGACGGGTTTTACAGAAAGCTTATCTCCGAAGAAAAAAGCAGAGCAACAGCAGAAAAATATGTGCGCGACACAAAGGCGTTTTCGCATAACCTAAGACATCTGTTTGCCCGCGTCTTTTACAATATGGAAAAGGATATAGCAAAGCTTGCCGATATTCTCGGACACTCCAGTATAAATACAACGAGGATATATATTATCTCCACAGGAACGGAGCACCGGCGGCGTATGGAGAATATGCGGCTGATAATGTAAAAAGCCGCCCATAAGGCGGCATCTGCAACATAATCGGCATTATGTTGTATTTGAGCTTCTTAGGCATTGCCGCGGGAAGCATTCAGAGCAAATTTCGGCGCGACGATAAAGCCTTTCGGGATAATTTGAAAAACCAGTTATCGAAAGGTTTTGCTTGCATGTTTATTTTTGATGAATTTGAACTCCCGGACTTGACAAAAAAACTTTTACATGTTACAATAAGCAAAAAATTCGGTAACCTTGTTGATTTTCGTAACTGCGTTTACAACATAATGCCGATTATGTTGTAATTTTGGGAAACTACTGTGGATTGGAGAAAATATATATCGGATAAATACTGTTAGCACAAGGAACTTAAAAATGCGACCTTATATACGGAGGAAAAATATGAAAAATAAGCTGTTGGCAATTCTTATGTGCTGCGTGATGATCGCGGCAATGCTGCCGGTTACGGCGTTTGCCGAAGACACAGGCGTGGCGATCAACGAAACCAACTTTCCGGATGCGATCTTCAGAAAAGTTGCTTCAAGATATGACACTGACGGAGACGGAGTGTTAAGCAATGCCGAGATAAGAAATGTTACATATATTGATTGCCGGGGCAAGGAAATCAATGATCTTAAAGGAATTGAGTATTTTACAGCATTGACAAACCTTGGCTGCAGCAACAACCAACTGACAGCCCTGGATGTAAGAAAAAACACTGCATTGACATCCCTTGACTGCCGCCAGAACCGACTGACAGTTTTGGATGTAAGCAGTAACACAGCGTTGATAGCCCTTTACTGCAACGACAACCAACTGACAGCCTTGGATGTAAGCAGCAACACTGAGTTGAGATCCCTTTACTGCTACGACAACCAACTGACAGCCTTGGATGTAAGCAAAAACACTGCATTGACAGACCTTTACTGCGGCGGCAACGAACTTACAGCCTTGGATGTAAGCAGCCACACAGCGTTGACATACCTTAACTGCTACAGCAACCAACTGACAGCCCTGGATGTAAGCAGCAACACTAAGTTGATATCCCTTGACTGCTACATGAACCAACTGACAGCCTTGGATGTAAGTAAAAACACAGCGTTGACATACCTTAACTGCTACAGCAACCAACTGACAGCCTTGGATGTAAGCAAGAATACAGAGTTGAAATCCCTTAACTGCAGCGGCAACCAACTGACAGCCTTGGATGTAAGCAGCAACACAGCGTTGACATCCCTAGACTGCTACATGAACCAACTGACAGCCTTGGATGTAAGCAGCAACACTAAGTTGATATCCCTTAACTGCAGTGACAACCAACTGACAGCCTTGGATATCAGCAACACTAATTTGATATACTTTGGCTGCATACGTAACGAATATATGGTTTCTGTCTCAGAAGACGAAACCTTTGATCTTTCGACATTGCCCGGAAGCTTTGACAAGAACAAAGCGAGCAATTGGGTTGGAGGCAGTGTCGCAGGTAACATTCTTACATTGGATAAGGGCGTGTCTGTGGTTACATACAAATATGACTGCGGCTGGGCTAACCCCGTAACGTTTACGCTGGTTTTTGCATGTATTTCCGGTGATGTAAACGGAGACGGTATTCTTGACGCTAAGGACCTGCTTTACATGAGACGCTATGTCGCGGATGTTCCGGTAGGTATTGAATTTGATATGACTGCCGCCGATATGGACGGCGACGGCGAGGTAACGCCTGCGGACTGCCTGCTTCTCAGAAAAACGCTGGCGGGAGTAATCGACGTAAAAGCAATTGATAAAAGAGCCTGAATTTACGAAAATAAGTAATCTCTTGCAAAAGAAACAAAAAACAATCTATTAGGAGAACGGTTATGCAGAGAAACGAAAAAACGGTTAATGATTCTTATCTTATAGTAAAAGACAAAGAGATTATTAATATATCATATCGCAAAAACTTGAAGAAAGCTCTTATTGACTTAAATGCGGATGCTTTCGCTGAAATTGAAAATTTGGATGCGAAGAAGATCGACGATCTTAGAAAGATAGTGCTTGCTGCCGACAGAGAAGGTTACGAAATCTATCAGCTCACGCGTCTGTGACAGTCAGCTTCACGGCTGACAAAAAAGCGGGGTATGCCACAAGGCATACCCCGCTTTTGCGTGGGTTATTTCTTTCTTTTGTTTCTGAAAAACACGGCGGCGAGAAGGCCGAACACGAGAGCCGCGGCAATGCCCGCGGCTGCCGCGCCGAGGCCGCCGGTCAGCGCGCCGAGCAGCCCTTTTTTGTCCACGTCGCGCCGCACGCCCTCTGCTATGAGATAGCCGAAGCCGCAAAGCGGCGTTGTGGCGCCCGCGCCCGCGAAATCCACTATATATTTATAAACGCCGCAGCCGCCGAGCACCACGCCCGCCACAACGTACGATACAAGTATGCGCGCGGGGGTAAGCTTTGTTTTGTCTATGAGTATCTGCGCGACAACGCAAAACGCGCCGCCGATCACAAACGCCCATACATATTGCATGAAGGTATCCATTTTACATATCCGCCCCTTTCCCTGCGGTGAAGCGGACAAGGTGACCTATACCCGGGATGGACTGCCCCTGCTGAATACTCATGGTGTTCATAAGCGCACCCGTTCCCACGAATACCACGTCGCGCAGAGTGCCGCGCCGCATTGCCCGCAAAATGTTTGCGGAAAGCACGGCGGCGCTGCAGCCGCAGCCGCTTCCGCCTGCGTGCTTGTCCTGCGTTTCTCTGTCAAAAATTATAAGTCCGCAGTCGCTGTGGATTTTCGATATATCGTGCCCGCGCGCCGAGCACAGATCGCGGAGTATCTGCGTGCCCTCATAGCCGAGATCTCCTGTCAGAAGAATGTCGGGGACCGCGCCGCCGCATTCGAAATATGTGCATACGGTATCTGCGGCTGCGGGCGCCATTGCGGCGCCCATGTTGTTTGCGTCGTGAACTCCCGCGTCGCACACAATGCCGGGCATCACCTCGGCAATTTCAATGCTCTCGCCGGATATTTCGGCGCGGCGCAGCATTTCTGCGTCGCTGCACAGTATAAACGCCCCCGCGCCCGTCACCGTCCACTGGGATGTGGGCGTGCGCTGCCCGCCGTATTCAAGAGGAAAGCGGAACTGCCGCTCTGCGGAAGCGTTGTGTGACGATGTGACCGCCGCGGCGCATTTCGCGTATGCCCCGCACATTAGAGAGGCAAGCATTATGCCCTCCGCCGCGGTGGAGCAGGCACCGTACAGTCCCAGAAACGGAGTGTTGAACTCGGACAGTCCGTAGCTTGAGCCGACGCACTGATTGAGAAGATCGCCCGCGAATATCATGTCAAGGTCCGTATCCCGCAGAAGCCCGTAGGAAAGCGCCTCGGACAGGGCGAGACGCTGCATTTCGCTTTCGGCCTTCTCCCATGTGTCGCAGCCGAATGTGTCCGTTTTGTCTCCCAGTATGTCAAACTCGCCGCCGATGGGACCTTGTCCCTCGTCCCATCCGGCGACGGACGCCGTTGATAAAAGATATACCGGACGCGCCGGTTTTATAGGTGCTCTCAAAGCTGTATTTCCTTTCAGAAAACGTATATTGCGGCGTGGCGGCACGGCGGCGCCGCGCCGCAGGTCGGCAAGCGTCGGGTCAGTGACCAGCGCTCAGAAGAATATGCGGCATATGCGGTATATAACACCGTAAAGCGCGCCCGCCGCGGTTCCGTAGAGAATAACGGGGCCGGCAATGGTGAATATCTTTGCGCCTACGCCGAGGATAAAGCCCTCGCCGCGCGCGTCGAGGGCGCAGGAGGCAACGGCATTTGCAAATCCCGTTATGGGCACCAGTGTGCCCGCGCCCGCGTGCTTCGCGATATTGTCGAAAACTCCGATGCCCGTAAGCAGGGCGGTTATAAATATTAGCGTTACCGACACCATGCTGCCCGCGTCCTTTTCGCTGAAAAACAGCTGATAAAGCGCCTTCAGTCCCTGCGCCGCGCAGCATATGGCGCCGCCTATGAGAAATGCCTTTATGCAGTTTTTCGCGCACGGCGACTTTTCGGCGCGGCCGTTTGCGTATTTTTCGTATATTTTCTTGTCTTCGCTGTTCAAA
>USKS01000052.1 GCA_900555345.1 uncultured Eubacteriales bacterium | reverse complement strand
TTGTTGGGGTCGATATAGCGCAGGAAATACCATGAAGAGCCTGCCCACTGGGGCATGGTATCTGTCTCGCGGCGAGCCGCGCCGCCGCACTTGGGGCAGGTGCAGTTTACAAAGCTGTCAAGCTTTGCGAGGGGGCTTTCGCCGCCGACACCGGGTTCAAAGTTTTCCATTTCGGGCAGCTTCAGCGGAAGCTCTTCATAAGGAACGCCCACCATGCCGCACTTGGGACAATGGATTATGGGAATAGGCTCGCCCCAGTAGCGCTGGCGGTTGAACGCCCAGTCCTTCATTTTGTACTGAACGCCGCCGCAGCCCACGCCGAGCTTTTCAAGCTCGTCTGTCATGCGGCGTATAGAGTCCTTTTTGTTAGTGTATCCGTTGAGGAAATCGGAATTCACCATTTCGCCGTCGCCCGTATATGCCTCTGCCGAAATATCGCCGCCGCGGATGACTTCGATAATATCCGCGCCGAACTTTTTCGCAAAGTCATAGTCGCGCTGATCGTGCGCGGGCACCGCCATTATAGCGCCCGTGCCGTAGCCCATCATAACGTAATCGGAAATAAATACGGGAATTTCCTTGCCGTTTATGGGATTGACCGCGGTAAAGCCCTCAAGCTTTACGCCCGATTTATCCTTTACAAGCTGTGTGCGCTCGAACTCCGTTTTCTTTGCGCACTGTTCACGGTATGCCAGAACATCGGCAAAATTCTTTATCCTGTCCGCGTACTTGTCAAGCAGAGGATGCTCGGGCGCCATTACCATGAACGTTACACCGAAAAGCGTATCGGGACGGGTAGTATATATCTTTATCTTATCGTCCGCGTCTGCGATGCCGAAGTTTACAAATGCGCCCGTAGACTTGCCTATCCAGTTCTCCTGCTGAAGCTTTATGTTGGGCAGATAGTCAACATCCTTGAGCCCCTCAAGAAGCTTATCAGCGTATTCGGTTATTCTGAGATACCAGACGTCCTTTGACTTCTGCACGACCTCGCTGTGGCATATATCGCACTTGCCGCCCTGAGAATCCTCGTTGGAAAGCACGACCTTGCAGCTGGGGCAGTAGTTTACAAGCGCAGTGTCGCGGAAAACAAGTCCGTTGTCGAACATTTTAAGGAATATCCACTGCGTCCACTTGTAATACTTTTCGTCCGTGGTATCGATAACGCGCGACCAGTCGAAAGAAAAGCCGACTCTTTTAAGCTGCTCGGTAAACCTTGCGATATTGCGGTCGGTCACCACTCTGGGGTGCGTATTTGTCTTTATGGCATAGTTTTCGGTGGGAAGACCGAAAGCGTCAAAGCCGATGGGAAAAAGCACGTTGTAGCCCTGCATACGGCGCTTGCGGGAGACCACCTCAAGACCGGAATATGCCTTTATATGACCGACGTGCATGCCCGCGCCGCTGGGATACGGAAACTCTACCATTGCGTAGAATTTAGGCTTTTTGCTGAAGTCCTCTGCCTTGAACGCGCCTGCGTCCTCCCATTTTTTCTGCCACTTTTCTTCTACTGTCTTAAAATCGTATTTCATGTCAGCGCTCCGTTACTCAGTAATAATATGAGAGATATCAACCTCGCTGCCCTCTTTGAACAGCTTTTCAAGCTTATAGAAATCGCGTTTCTGCGCGCTGAAAACGTGAAGTATAACAGCGCCGTAGTCGGCAAGTATCCAGCTGTCGCCGCGTCCGCCCTCCGTATGGAGCGGGGCGATGCCGTACTTTGACAGTTTGTATTCGACCTCCTGCGCGAGAGAATCTATATGCGTGCTTGAAGTACCGGTGCATACAACGAACCAGTCCGCAATGCTCGTCTGATCCTCCACGTAGAGAAGCTTTATGTCCCGCGCCTTTTTGGAGTCGAGGATCTTTACGGCAAACTCGGCTATATTGCGCGGCGAGGGATCATCGCACAGAGTTATCTGTGCAGAGGGTGCAAATTCGGAATTTTCCATATATTTCGGTGTCCTTTTCAGTTAATAAAGGGGTATATCAATATCGTTGTCGGATATATCCTTTGCGTTGTGCTCGTTTGCGGGCATTTCCGATGCGTCAGCATAGTAAACAGCCTTCATATCGGGATCGTCGTCGTTGCAGAATGCCCTCTCCTTGTCAAAGGAGCTGTCGTCAACTGCGGTTTTATAGATGTTGTAGTATTTCTGCATAATGCCCATAACGCTTGCGCGGTTCATAACATAGTACGAAGCGCCGTCGCACATAGCCGCCTGACCGGGCAGGGTCATCATGGTGATGTTGGAAAGGTCAAGAGAGAGCACAGCCTTTGCGTACTTTACTATATCGCCGACGGTAACATCGGTGATAACGCTCGAAAGTACGATGGATGCAATGTTATCAAGGTTTGAAAGCTTTACGTTTTTCTGTGCAGACTCGATAAACGCCGTCATAAACATTTTCTGCGCGTCTCCGCGTCCGATGTCGGCATTAAGGTAACCGCTGCGGTATCTGACAAACTGCTCCGCCTGGTCGCCCGTCATGTTGCAGTAGCCCTCGGGCAGATTGACGTAAAGGCTCTGTCCCGGGTCGGAATAGTACATGGAATAGGGGATGTACATATAAACGCCGCCGATAGCGTCCACTATATCGCCGAAGCCGTCAAGATCCATGACAGCGCTGTGATGTATCTTTATATCAAGGTGCTTTGAGAGATAGTCGGCGCACATTGTCAGCGCATCCTTCTCCGCGGATGACGAGCCGTTGTCCTTCGCCTTGCCTATAAAGTAATTGAACATTCCGTTGATCTTGTGATAATAGTAGTCGTCAAGCTCAACGTACGTGTCGCGGGGGATCTGGGTCAGCGCCATTGAGCCGTCCTTTGTATCAAGGGTCACTATCATGATAACGTCGGTAAGGTTTGCCGCTCTGTCATGTCCCATTACGAGAAAGTTGACCTTTGTTTCGGACTCTATATTGTCCGGTGTGTCGCGGGGGTCCTTTGTGTCGTCCGAAACAGCTGACTTTCTGCCGCAGGCGGCAAGAGGTATAAGCATTACCGCGCACAGAAGCACGGCAAGTATTCTTTTCATTTTCATAACCGTTTTTTCCTTTCTCTGTATCGGTTTTTTGCTATGTACCGAGCGGTTTTTATTCAAGCCCGTTTTCGTCAAGGCTGCCTGCGGTATACACCGTAAGCGTTACGCTTTCCTTGTCGGCTGAGTATATATCGCGCACAACGCTCTGCTCACGCGTGACGAAAAACTCGTTTTTGTCAAAAGCGGACGTTATGTTGTAGTCGTATATATTATAATACTCATTTATAAGTTGTGCAACATATGCCTTGTTCATTACAAAGACAGACGCACCGTCGTACATGGTGGCGTTGCCGGGCATGGTCATTAGGCTGATATTTTCAAGCTTTACGCCGTCGCCCTTGCCTATACCGAGAAAGCTTTTGCCGAAGTATACTATATCGGCAACACTCATATCCGTTTTTACATAGTTTATAACATTGCCAGCAAGGGTCGTTATCATGGAGGCATCGGCATTAGCAAGACTCGTTGTAAGCGATTTTATGAACGCCGAGATAAACAGCTTCTGCGCGTTGCCGCGTCCGATATCGCCCGTGACATAGCCGCTGCGGTATCTTACGAACTGCTCTGCCTTTGCGCCGTCCAGATGCTGATATCCTTCTCTGAGGTTGATATACAGATTCTGCCCGGGGTCGGAATAGTACATATCCTGCGGAACGTACATATCAACGCCGCCGATGGCGTCCACTATGCCCTCAAAGCCGTCAAGATCCATTACCGCGGAATAGTGGATCGTAATGGCAAGGTTTTTCTCAAGATACTCCGCCATACGGACGCATCCGTCCTTTTCGGCATCCTTTGAGCCTTCCTCCCGCACCTCGGAAATGCAGTAGTTGTACAGTCCGTTGATCTTGTGATAATAATAATCGTTGACCGTTACGTATGTGTCGCGGGGCAGCTGCATTATGGTGATTTTCTGCTCCTTGACGTTATAGTTTATAAGCATTATAACGTCGGTAAGGCTTGCCGCCCTGTCGTGACCCATTACAAGTATGTTGTAATTTTCCGCCTTTGAAACGGTGGGCTTTACGGTAGGCTTTTTTGCGTCTCCCTTTGACGTGTCGTCGGGGATCTCAAATTTAATGTACTTCTGCGACGAATCGGGAACAAACAGTACAAAGTAGTTGAACGCAAAAAGCGTCAGCGCGCAGACTCCGGCAATAAGTCCGGATAAAAGCCGCGGGAGCACTTTTTTCATGATTTTTTTGAAATTGGTCACTTTTCTCTCCTTGCCGCCGTGCCGAGCTTCATAAGATAATAGTTGCGCGCTTCTACCGTGTCGCGGTCTATAAGCGAAGAATCGCTCATAAGGCTTTTTATCGTCATGTCAAAGGACAGCGCCATCGTGCGCCACAGAAGCTCGCGCTTTGCCTCATCATCCTGCGCCGCGGTGAGGGCGCCGTAGAAATACTCTCTCAGCTTTACGCAGTCCTCAAACGTGCGCGTTTTTTCTATATAATCCGCAAGATATATAATAGCTTCAAAATCGGTCATGCCCGCACGACCGGTTGTGTGCCAGCGCACTCCGGAAATGACCTCAGCGTCCGCATACTCCGAAAAATCGCGTGCGGCTATTGCCGCCGCGGTCTTTGCGTGGAAAAGCTTCGGCGAGAACACGGCGTCCGCCGCGGTCGCGGGTATGTGAAACTCTTCGCATATGCGCAGCTGCTCATCCGCAGTCAGCTTTTTTGTTATATCGTGCAAAAGCGCCGCAGCGCGGAGACGGTTTATGTCGCTTGGCAGATACACACTGCCGAGGGCTGCCGCCTCTTCTTCCACCGCAAGAGTGTGGAGATAGCGCTTATCCGTAAGATAGGGCTTAACTCTCTCTCTCAGTTCCGCGAGCATTTTCTCCGTTATTTCTGTCATGATACAAACCGTTTTCCTTTATATATTCGTATACAAAATCTCCCAGGGCATCCGGCTTCTGCCCTGCGTTCAGTTTTTCTCTGATTTCGGTAGACGATACTACGAGCGGTTCCGCCCCGATAAAGACGGGACGGCAGCCGCATATGCGCTCGAATTCGTCCTCGGCGGCACAGAGCCTGCCGGAGGCGTTTCGACGCATATAGCAGACCGCTGCAAGCTTTGCTATCTCCGCGGGGGATCGCCACGAGCCGAAGGACTCGAGCATATCCTCGCCTATGAGCATATAAAGTCTGTCCCCGGGATATTTTTCTCTGAGCATTCGCAGAGTGTCCACCGTGTAGCTTTTGCCGCCGCGTTTTATCTCCCAATCGGAGACTTCGGCGAAAGCGCCGAAGGCGCGGCGCGTCATTTCGAGTCTGTCGCTGTCGGCGGCGCCGTCTGGCAGCGGCTTGTGCGGCGGAAAGCCCGCCGGCATTACTATGAGCCTGTCAAGCCCCATGGTGTCAATAAACAGCCTTGCCGCTCTGACGTGACCCTCATGGGGGGGCGAAAACGTTCCGCCGAAAAGACCTGTTCTTTTTGCGGCACCCTTTTTCTCCGTCATTTCGGCAGCTCTATCTTTCTGTTTTTCTCAATGGACGAACGGCGGTATATAACAATGCACCCGCCCACAACGCTTACGATCTCGCAGGAAAGCTCATCTGACAGCGCGTCGGCGACAGAGCGTGTTGTCATGCCGCTGTTTTCAAGCACTCGCAGCTTTACAAGCTCTCTCGCCTCAAGTGCGTCGGAAAGACCCTTTATAAGCTCGGGCGAAAAACCGCCCTTGCCTACCTGATATATGGTGTCAAGCGAATTTGACATGCGGCGCAGCGCCGCTCTCTGTTTTCCTGTTATCATAAATATACCTTAACTATATTAACGTATTTTCTTTTGCAAATCTTTTTGCAAATGCAATTTTTTTGTAAAAATCAGTGAATTTCGGATATAAGCTTTGCGAAAGAGCGCATGGCGCGTCCCCTGTGGCTGACGCTGTCCTTTTCCTCTGCGCTGAGCTGCGCAAAGCTCTTTTTATATTCGGGGCACCAGAACAGCGGATCGTAGCCGAAACCGTCCGTCCCCCTCTCCTCTGTCAGTATTTCGCCCCTGCATCTGCCGACCGTAACAAACGCTTCGGCGGATGCCCCGCAGCGCGCGGAGGCAAAGTCCGAATACTTTTTATCGCAAAGCCCCTCGGGAAGGCAAAGCCCCAATGACGTCGGGACAACGCAGGCAACGGCGCACACGAACTCCGCGCCTCTGTTCTCCGCGCCCGAAAGCTCGCGGAGAAGCTTTTTGTTGTTTTCCGTGTCCCCAAAACCTGAGTATCTTGCCGAATATATACCGGGCGCGCCGCAGAGTGCGTCGACGCACAGACCCGAATCGTCCGCAACGCCTATATATCCGAGGGACGCGGGCACGCTTGCCTTTATAAGGGCGTTTTCCTCAAAGCTTTGTCCGTTTTCCTCAATATCTCCCGAAAAGCCTATATCGTCAAGAGACAGCACCGTTATATCGGGGCAAAGGCTTTTCAGAAGCCCGTCAAGCTCGCGTATCTTTTTTCTGTTTCTCGATGCAAGAACTATATCCATATCAGTCGAACAGCGCCTCCACAAACATATCGGCGTCAAAGGGCTGCATATCCTCTATCTGCTCGCCCACACCGATATATTTCACCGGTATGTCAAGTATATCCTTTATGGCAAAGACCGCGCCGCCTTTTGCCGTGCCGTCAAGCTTTGTGAGGATAAGCCCCGTTATATCGGCGCTCTCTTTGAACTCCTTTGCCTGAACAACGGCGTTCTGACCCGTGGTGGAGTCAAGCACCAGCAGCGTCTCGCGGGAGGCACCCGGCAGCTCGCGGGATATTACCCTGTCGATCTTGGCAAGCTCTGCCATGAGATTTTTCTTGTTGTGCAGACGCCCCGCCGTGTCTACTATAAGAACGTCGGCGCCGCGCTTTTTGGCGGCTGCCGCGGCGTCAAATACTACCGCTGCGGGGTCGCTGCCCTCATTCTGGTGTACAAGCTCCGCGCCCGCTCTGTCGCACCAGACGGACAGCTGCTCTATTGCCGCGGCGCGGAACGTATCCGCAGCGGCTACAAGCACGCTTTTACCCTGTCGGCGCAGGTTGTACGCGATCTTTCCGATAGACGTGGTCTTTCCGACGCCGTTTACTCCGATAACAAGTATAACGGACGGCGTTGTGTCAAGCTTCAGCGGCTCGCCCTCGCCGATCATACCGCGAAGGATATCCTTCAGCGCCGCCTTTACCTCTTCGGGCTCCTTCAGTCTGCCCTCGCGGACGGCGTCCCGAAGCTCGTCTATGACCTTTTCGGCGCATTCCATGCCCATATCGGAGCATATAAGCGCCTCTTCAAGCTCCTCCAGAAGATCCTCGTCCACCTTTACAAAGCTTTTGAGAATACTGTCCACCTGCGAAAAAACCGCGTTTTTCGTTTTGGCAAGTCCGCTTTTCAGTTTATCGAAAAATCCCATTCGGTCCTTCTCCTTCGTATGTGCAGCGTATGTACTGCCGTTCTACTCCACAAGCTCGTCTGCCGACGACGGATCTTCGGCAACGCTTGAAACGTCAAGCGTGAATACCTTTGAAACGCCGTGGCGCGGCATTGTAACGCCGTACAGCGTGTCTGCCGTTTCCATCATACCGCGTCTGTGGGTGATGAGGATTATCTGCATCTCCTTTGAGAAGCGCTTTACATAGTTTGCGACTCTCGCAACGTTGACCTCGTCCAGCGCCGCCTCGATCTCGTCGAATATGCAGAACGGCGAGGGATTTACCCTTATAAGCGCAAATATGAGGGCAATGGCTACGAAAGCCTGCTCGCCGCCGGAAAGCAGCGTCAGATTCTTTATCATCTTTCCGGGAGGCGCGGCATTGATATCAACGCCGCTCGTGAGAACGTTTTCGGGATCGGTAAGCGTAAGATGGGCGCTGCCGCCGCCGAACAGCTCTCTGAATGTCTCTCCGAAACATTTGTTGACCTTTTCAAATGTTTCGCAGAACATTTTCTTCATTTCTTCCTCTATGTCGGAAATGATCTGCTTCAGCTCCTCTCCGGACGCTCTCAGATCGTCCAGCTGGGCTTTCATATAATCATACCGCTCTTTAAGCGCCGTATATTCCTCAATGGCGGAAACATTGACGTTTCCGAGAGCCTTGACCGCGCTTTTCAGCTCCGCCAGGCGGCGGGAAGCGCCGGGTCTTGTC